>NZ_SSYA01000014.1 GCF_004917065.1 Geomonas ferrireducens | reverse complement strand
CGGTACGGTCACCTGCTGTCTGAAGCTTAGAGGCTTTTCTTGGAAGCATGGGATCAACGACTTTACGGGGATACCCCCTCGTCATCAGTTCTCAGCGTTGAATGGAAGAAGGGATTTGCCTCCTCTTCCCGCCTACAACCTTAAACCAGGACAACCAGCGCCTGGATCGCCTACCCTACTCCGTCCCCCCATCGCAACAACAGGTGGTACGGGAATATTAACCCGTTTCCCATCAACTACGCCTTTCGG
>NZ_SSYA01000013.1 GCF_004917065.1 Geomonas ferrireducens | reverse complement strand
TGGATGTTGATCATTTACAGTTTTTTTATGGTCAAGCTACTAAGGGCGTACGGTGGATGCCTAGGCAGAGAGAGGCGATGAAGGACGTGGTAAGCTGCGATAAGCTTCGGTTAGCCGCTAAACAAGCTTTGACCCGGAGATTTCCGAATGGGGAAACCTACTGGAGGTAATGCTCCAGTAACGCATGGTGAATACATAGCCATGCGTGGCGAACGAGGGGAACTGAAACATCTAAGTACCCTCAGGAAA
>NZ_SSYA01000012.1 GCF_004917065.1 Geomonas ferrireducens | reverse complement strand
TAACGACGATGCACGCATCGTGAGCCTGGCAGTCATCGCTAACCATTCATCTCGAAATTTTAGAGAACAAAAAGTCCGCGAGAGAGAAAAAGCCTCGCGGGCTTGGTCCTTCAAAACTAAATAGCAGACAGTAATGCAGGATTGACCTGGATAACCATGACCAGCATCTTACGTGAGTCAAGCTCACTGGCTGATTAGGCTCCTTAGAAAGGAGGTGATCCAGCCGCAGGTTCCCCTACGGCTACCTTG
>NZ_SSYA01000011.1 GCF_004917065.1 Geomonas ferrireducens | reverse complement strand
TGATCTCGTCCGGGTTCTCCGTGTTCAGCTCGATGTCGAAGACGTCGATGTCGGCGAAGCGCTTGAAGAGGACACCTTTCCCCTCCATGACCGGCTTGCCGGCGAGAGCCCCGAGGTTACCAAGTCCAAGCACCGCGGTGCCGTTGGACACGACCGCGACGAGGTTCCCCTTGGCGGTGTACTTGTAGGCGTCGTCCGGATTCTGCTGGATGGCAAGGCAGGGCTCGGCGACCCCCGGAGAGTAGGCGAGCGACAGGTCCGCCGCGGTCTGGCACGGCTTGGTGGCGATGACTTCGATCTTTCCCTTCCTGCCGC
>NZ_SSYA01000010.1 GCF_004917065.1 Geomonas ferrireducens | reverse complement strand
CCACCTTCGCCTTGCGGCTATGGTGGACACGTTCTTACGAACGTGCTGCCATGCATACTTCCCGAAACGACCAAAGTCATTTCGGTTGCTACCTACATTCACTACTATGCAATTGTCAAAGAACAAGTTATCGCCCGCCTTCGCTAGACGCCTTCGCTTACGCTTCGGCAGCTATGGTGGGCAATTTTCCGCTTCCGCGGAAAATTGGTGGAGGTGAACGGGATCGAACCGATGACCCCCTGCGTGCAAGGCAGGTGCTCTCCCAGCTGAGCTACACCCCCATTTTTCATGTGGAGATGACTGGTAAGTCCCCCTCCGCCAAGGCTACGGGGGACAACTTTGCCGATAGCAAAGTTGGTGGGCCTGGGAGGACTTGAACCTCCGACCTCACGATTATCAGTCGTGTGCTCTAGCCAGCTGAGCTACAGGCCCAATCAGTAACGACGATGCACGCATCGTGAGCCTGGCAGTCATCGCTA
>NZ_SSYA01000009.1 GCF_004917065.1 Geomonas ferrireducens | reverse complement strand
TGGTTTCGCCATTGCCGAGGTACTGCACATCGGCATTGGCAACGCTGTAAGTCCAGTGACCGGCGCTGTCAATGGTGATGTGGCCAAGAGCACCCTCGCTCGCAACCGGGGCAACACTTGTGTTGATAGCAGACTGATGCTGATCCGCGTCGGTGACAACCAACGTACCATTTGTGGACAACGTCACGGTCTGAGCGCTCGGGGTATCCTCGGTCACGAAGCCGGAATCGGCGCCGGTGAAGGTCGGAACGTCGTTGGTACCGTTGATCGTGATGACGATGTCATGGGTGGTACCGTCAACGCTCTGTACGGTGAAGGTTTCAAGTTTGGTTTCGCCATTGCCGAGGTACTGGACGTCGGAGTTCGCAACGCTGTAAGTCCAGTGACCGGCGCTGTCAATCGTGATGTGGCCCAGAGCACCCTCGCTCGCAACCGGGGCGACGGTCGTGTTGATGGCAGACTGGTGCTGATCCGCGTCGGTGACAACCAACGTACCATTTGTGGACAACGTCACGGTCTGAGCGCTCGGGGTATCCTCGGTCACGAAGCCGGAATCGGCACCGGTGAAGGTCGGAACATCGTTGGTGCCGTTGATAGTGATGACGATGTCGTGGCTGGTGCCATCAACGCTCTGCACGGTGAAGGTTTCAAGTTTGGTTTCGCCATTGCCGAGGTACTGCACATCGGCATTGGCAACGCTGTAAGTCCAGTGACCGGCGCTGTCAATGGTGATGTGGCCAAGAGCACCCT
>NZ_SSYA01000008.1 GCF_004917065.1 Geomonas ferrireducens | reverse complement strand
AGTGCGTGAGCTAACCCGCAAGGGAGGCAGCGTCCTAAGGAATGGCCGGTGACTGGGGTGAAGTCGTAACAAGGTAGCCGTAGGGGAACCTGCGGCTGGATCACCTCCTTTCTAAGGAGCCTAACCAGCCAGTGAGCTCGCTCACGTAAGATGCTGGTCACGGTTATCCAGGTCAATCTTACATTACTGTCTACTATTTAGTTTTGAAGGACCAAGCCCGCGAGGCTTCTTCTCTCTCGCGGACTTTTTGTTCTCTAAAATTTCGAGATGAATGGTTAGCGATGACTGCCAGGCACGATTTTTAGTGATTGAGTATTCATCACTGATTGATACGGGCCTGTAGCTCAGCTGGCTAGAGCACACGACTGATAATCGTGAGGTCGGAGGTTCAAGTCCTCCCAGGCCCACCATCCCCCTTCGCCAAGGCTACGGGGGATTGTCAGTCGCCACCACCGTCTCAAATGATTTGGGGGTGTAGCTCAGCTGGGAGAGCACCTGCCTTGCACGCAGGGGGTCATCGGTTCGATCCCGTTCACCTCCACCATTTTCCTTGCAAGGGCTTCGGTTCTTGCACTGAATACCGTTCTTTGACAATTGCATAGTAGTGAATGTAG
>NZ_SSYA01000007.1 GCF_004917065.1 Geomonas ferrireducens | reverse complement strand
GTAACCGAGACGTTGTCGCCCGGCATAACCATCTCGACGCCGGCTTCGAGGTCAACCACGCCGGTAACGTCGGTGGTCCTGAAGTAGAACTGCGGACGGTAGCCGTTGAAGAACGGGGTGTGACGGCCGCCCTCTTCCTTGGAGAGGATGTACGCCTCAGCCTTGAACTTGGTGTGCGGGGTGATGGAGCCCGGCTTGGCGAGAACCTGGCCGCGCTCGATCTCTTCACGCTTCACGCCGCGCAGCAGGGCGCCGATGTTGTCGCCTGCACGGCCTTCGTCGAGCAGCTTGCGGAACATCTCAACACCGGTAACGGTGGTCTTGGCGGTTGCCTTGATGCCGACGATCTCGACTTCCTCGCCGACCTTCACGATGCCGCGCTCAACACGACCGGTTGCAACGGTACCACGACCGGAGATGGAGAATACGTCCTCGACCGGCATGAGGAACGGCTTGTCGATGGCGCGAACCGGCTCCGGGATGTAGGCGTCGACTGCGTCCATCAGCTTCATGATGGCCTGCTCGCCGAGTTCGCCCGGGTCACCCTCGAGCCCTTTCAGTGCGGAACCCTTGATGATGGGGATATCGTCGCCCGGGAAGTCGTAGGAGGAGAGGAGTTCGCGAACTTCCAGCTCGACGAGCTCGAGGAGCTCCTCGTCGTCCACCATGTCGGCCTTGTTCAGGAACACGACGATGTAGGGGACGCCGACCTGACGTGCGAGCAGGATGTGCTCGCGGGTCTGCGGCATCGGGCCGTCAGCTGCGGAAACAACCAGGATCGCGCCGTCCATCTGCGCTGCACCGGTGATCATGTTCTTAACGTAGTCGGCGTGGCCCGGGCAGTCGACGTGAGCGTAGTGACGCTTCTCGGTCTCGTACTCGACGTGTGCGGTAGCGATGGTAATACCACGCTCACGCTCTTCCGGAGCGTTGTCGATCTGGTCGAACGCCTTGAACTCGGCCTGGCCCTTGCCTGCGAGCACCTTGGTGATGGCTGCGGTCAGGGTGGTCTTGCCGTGGTCGACGTGACCGATGGTGCCGATGTTTACGTGCGGCTTGGTTCTTTCAAATTTAGCTTTTGCCATTTCGGAATCCTCCTCAGTAGGGAAATTGAATTATCTTAGCCTTTGGCCTTCGCTACTATTTCCTCGGCAACCGATTTCGGTACCGGCTCGTAATGATCGAAGGTCATGGAGTAGGTCGCACGACCCTGGGTTGCGGAGCGCAGATCGGTGGAGTAACCGAACATCTGGGCCAGCGGCACCATCGCGGTGACGACCTGTGCGCCTGCGCGCCCTTCCATGCCCATGATGCGGCCGCGGCGGGAGTTCAGGTCGCCGATGACGTCGCCCATGTACTCTTCCGGAACAACGACCTCTACGGACATGATCGGCTCCAGGATGATCGGGGACGCCTTGGCGCAACCCTCTTTGAAGCCCATGGAACCTGCGATCTTGAACGCCATCTCCGAGGAGTCGACCTCGTGGTAGGAACCGTCGACCAAGGTGACCTTGATGTCGACCACCGGGAAGCCGGCCATGACGCCGTTGTCCAGCGCCTCCTTGATACCCTTGTCGACCGCCGGGATGTACTCGCGGGGAACCACGCCACCCTTGATGGCGTCGACGAACTCGTAACCCTTCCCGGCCTCCTGCGGCTCGATCTCGAGCCAGACGTGACCGAACTGACCGCGACCGCCGGACTGGCGCACGAACTTCCCTTCCGCCTTGACCTTCTTGGTGATGGTCTCGCGGTAGGCGACCTGCGGCTTACCGACGCTGGCGTCGACCTTGAACTCGCGGAAGAGACGGTCCACGATGATCTCGAGGTGCAGCTCGCCCATGCCGGAGATGATGGTCTGGCCGGTTTCCTCGTCGGTCTTGACGCGGAAGGACGGGTCCTCGGAAGCGAGCTTGCCAAGCGACAGGCCCAGTTTCTCCTGGTCGGCCTTGGTCTTAGGCTCGATGGCGATGGAGATAACCGGCTCGGGGAACTCGATGGACTCGAGGATGACGGCGTTGTTCTCGTCGCAGAGGGTGTCGCCGGTGGTGGTGTATTTGAGGCCTACCGCGGCGGCGATGTCGCCGGCGTAGACTTCCTTGATCTCTTCACGCTTGTTCGCGTGCATCTTCAGGATGCGGCCGATCCTCTCGCGCTTGCCCTTGGTGGCGTTGTACACGTAGGAGCCGGACTGGATCACACCCGAGTAGACGCGGAAGAAGCAGAGCTGCCCCACGAACGGGTCGGTCATGATCTTGAAGCCCAGAGCCGAGAACGGCTCGGAGTCGGAAGCGTGACGCTCGATGGGAGCCTCGGTGTTGGCGTCGACACCCTGGATAGCGGGGATGTCGGTCGGGGCCGGCATGTAGTCGAGCACGGCGTCGAGCAGGTGCTGCACGCCCTTGTTCTTGAATGCGGAACCGCAGATGACCGGGCAGATCTTGATGTCGAGGGTCGCCTGGCGGATGGCCGCCTTCAGCTCGGCGTTGGAGATCTCCTCGCCGCCCAAGTATTTCTCCATGAGGGCATCGTCGTGGGAGGAGACTTCCTCGATCAGGAGTTCACGGTACTCGTTGGCCTGGTCGACGAGGTCGGCGGGGATATCGACGACTTCGTACACGGCACCCATGCTCTCGTCGTTGAAGACGATCCCTTTCATCTCGATGAGGTCGACGAGGCCCTTGTAGTTCTCCTCGCTCCCGATCGGGATCTGCAGGGCGACCGGATTCGCCTTGAGGCGATCCTTGATCATGGCGATGCCGCGGAAGAAGTCGGCACCGATGCGGTCCATCTTGTTGATGAACGCGATACGCGGTACGCGGTACTTGTCCGCCTGACGCCATACGGTCTCGGACTGCGGCTCAACGCCACCGACCGAGCAGAAGACGGCGACCGCGCCGTCGAGAACACGCAGGGAGCGCTCGACCTCGATGGTGAAGTCGACGTGACCCGGGGTGTCGATGATGTTGATACGATGGTCCTTCCAGTTGCAGGTGGTTGCTGCGGAGGTGATGGTGATACCACGCTCCTGCTCCTGCTCCATCCAGTCCATAGTAGCGGCGCCGTCATGGACCTCGCCGATCTTGTGGGAAACACCGGTGTAGTAGAGAATACGCTCCGTGGTGGTGGTCTTCCCTGCATCTATGTGAGCCATGATCCCGATGTTACGGGTCATTTCTAGCGAAACCTGACGTGCCACTTACTATTCCTCCGAGTTGCTTTCTAAGCCTTAAAGGGTGTCGCCGCGGACTACCAGCGATAATGGGCGAAGGCGCGGTTGGCCTCTGCCATCTTGTGGGTATCCTCACGCTTCTTCACTGCGGAACCGCGGTTGTTGTAAGCGTCGAGAATCTCGCCGGCAAGCTTGTCGGTAACGGTCTTCTCGCTGCGGGCGTTGGAGTACTTCACCAGCCAGCGCATAGCCAGGGACATGCGGCGCTCCGGACGAACCTCGACCGGAACCTGGTAGGTGGAACCACCGACCCTGCGGGACTTGACTTCCAGCATCGGCTTGATGTTGTCGAGGCACTTCTTGAGGACCTTGACCGGTTCGTCGCCGGCCTTGCCGGCAGCGATTTCAAGGGCACCGTACAGTGCTTTCTCGGCGGTGGACTTCTTGCCGTCCAGCATGATTATATTGATCAGCTTGGCAACCACCCTGTCACCGTATTTCGGGTCCGGGAGGATCACCCGCTTTGCTACTTCTCTTCTTCTTGGCATGTCTTAACCTCTCACTTAAAATCGGTTACTTGGGTCTTTTTGCACCGTTCGGGTTACTTGGGCCTTTTCGCACCGTACTTGGAACGGCTCTTCATGCGACCCTTGACGCCGACAGAGTCGAGCGTGCCGCGGACGATGTGGTAACGAACACCCGGAAGGTCCTTGACCCTGCCGCCCCTGATGAGGACAACGGAGTGCTCCTGGAGGTTGTGACCAACACCCGGAATGTAGGAGGTCACCTCGACGCCGTTGGTAAGCCTTACCCTCGCGACTTTACGAAGCGCGGAGTTCGGTTTCTTCGGGGTTGTGGTGTAAACCCTGGTGCAAACGCCCCTCTTCTGCGGGCAGCTCCTGAGTGCCGGAGCAGTGGATTTTTCACCCTTTGACTCCCGACCATGACGAATAAGCTGATTAATAGTTGGCATACATTCCTCTCACGCGATTCTTAATCCGCGCGCAGACGCACCCCGCGCGCGGAAGCGACGAAAATAGCAACAACGTACGTGCTTGTCAAGTTTTATTTGATAAAAGTGAGACGCCGGCCAGTGAAGCGAGGAACCCGCTCTCACTGGCCGGATACTGGACTAGGCTTCTTCTTCGTAGATCTCTTCATCTTCCGGTTCAACTGGCTCCGGAATGATTACTGGCTCCTCAGCAACCATGCGCAGGTTGCGGTAAAGAGCCAATCCCGTTCCCGCCGGGATTAAGCGGCCCATGATCACGTTTTCTTTCAGACCACGAAGACTGTCGACTTTACCTTCAATGGATGCCTGTGTCAAGACTTTTGTTGTCTCTTGGAAAGAAGCAGCAGAAATAAATGACTCAGTCGAGAGCGACGCCTTGGTTATGCCAAGGAGCAGAGACTCTGCCGTAGCAGGACGCCCGCCCTTATCCATTGCCTTCTCGTTTTCTTCCTCGAAGACCCAACGCTCGATCTGATCGTCGATCAGCAGGTTGGTATCCCCCACGTCCTTCACTCTGACGCGACGCAGCATCTGACGCACGATGGTCTCGATGTGCTTGTCGTTGATCTTGACGCCCTGGAGACGGTAGACCTCCTGCACCTCGTCGACCAGGTACTTGGCCAGTTCCTTCTGGCCGAGGACGCGGAGGATGTCGTGCGGGTTGGAGGAGCCGTCCATGAGCGCCTCGCCGGCGCGGACATGATCCCCTTCGTGGACGCTGATGTGCTTCCCTTTGGGGATGAGGTATTCCTTCGGCTCGCCCACTTCCGGGGTGACGATGACTTTGCGCTTGCCTTTGGCGTCCTTGCCGAAGGCGACCACGCCGTCGATCTCGGTGATGACCGCGAAGTCTTTCGGCTTCCTTGCCTCGAAGAGCTCGGCAACACGCGGCAGACCACCGGTGATGTCCTTGGTCTTGGTCGTTTCGCGCGGGATCTTGGCGATCACGTCACCCGCGTTCACCACGGTGTCCTCGAGGACGTTGATGTTGGAGCCGACCGGCAGGTAGTAACGCGCCATGCTCTCGCCTATCTTGGCGGTCTTGCCGGACTCGTCCTTGATGGTGATGCGCGGACGCTTGTCGGAGTCGCGGGTCTCGATGATGACCTTCCTGGAGAGGCCGGTGACTTCGTCGACCTGCTCCTCCATGGTGACGCCCTCGATGACATCCCCGAACTTGATGCGGCCGGAGATCTCGGTGAGGATCGGCATGGTGTACGGGTCCCACTCGGCGAGCGACTGCCCCTGGGTGACCTTCTCTTCGGGGCTCACCTTGATCTTCGCGCCGTAGACGATGCCGTACTTCTCGCGCTCGCGCCCGGTCTCGTCCACGATGGCCAGCTCACCGTTACGGTTCATGACGATGTGGTGACCTTCGGAGTTGGTTACGTAGTGCAGGTTGATGAACTTGGCGTAGCCCTCGTTCCTCGCATCCATGGAGGTCTGCTCGGCGCGACGGGATGCGGTACCACCGATATGGAAGGTACGCATGGTCAGCTGGGTGCCCGGCTCGCCGATGGACTGTGCTGCGATGACGCCGACCGCCTCGCCGCGGTTCACCAGGTGACCGCGTGCCAGGTCGCGGCCGTAGCACTTGGCGCAGATGCCGCGACGGCTCTCGCAGGTGAGCACGGAGCGGATCTTGACCTTCTCGAGACCGGCAGCCTCGATCTTCGAGACCAGGGTCTCGTCGATCTCCTGGTTCGCCGCCACCAGCACGTCGCCGGTGACCGGGTCGAGGATGTCGTCCAGGGCCACGCGGCCGAGGATACGGTCGCCGATGTGCTCGATGACCTCGCCACCCTCGGTGAGGGAGGAGACGGTCAGGCCGTCGATGGTGCCGCAATCCGACTCGGTGATGATGGCGTCCTGGGCAACGTCGACCAGACGGCGGGTGAGGTAACCGGAGTTCGCCGTCTTGAGTGCGGTGTCGGCCAGACCCTTACGTGCGCCGTGGGTCGAGATGAAGTACTGGAGCACGGTGAGGCCTTCGCGGAAGTTCGCCGTGATCGGGGTCTCGATGATCTCGCCCGACGGCTTGGCCATGAGTCCCCTCATCCCCGCCAGCTGGCGGATCTGCTGGGCGCTACCCCTTGCACCGGAGTCGGCCATCATGTGGATCGCGTTGAAGGACGGCACCTTCACCTCGTTCCCCTGCGGGTCGATGATGGTATCGCGGGAGAGGTTGTCCAGCATCTCTTTCGCGATGTCCTCGGTCGATTTCGCCCAG
Organism: Geomonas ferrireducens; assembly: GCF_004917065.1. Taxonomy (NCBI): domain Bacteria; kingdom Pseudomonadati; phylum Thermodesulfobacteriota; class Desulfuromonadia; order Geobacterales; family Geobacteraceae; genus Geomonas; species Geomonas ferrireducens. The sequence continues at coordinate 10,117 of NZ_SSYA01000007.1, read as the reverse complement.
ATGTCGATGACCTTGTTGTAACGCTCGCCGTCGGTGATGAGACCCTCGGTGTACTGGTTCTGGATCTCCTGCACCTCTTCGGTGGCGCGGTTGATGATGGCGGATTTGCCTTCCGGGATGACCATGTCGTTGATCGAGATGGAGATACCCGCCTTCGCCGCGTAGCGGAAGCCGATGGACTTCAGCTTGTCGGCGAGGATGACGGTTTCCTTGTTGCCGGCCAGACGGTAGCAGGTGTCGACAAGGTTGGAGAGTTCCTTCTTCGTCATGACCTTGTTGATGGCCGAGAAGGGAACCGCGTCGGGAAGGATCTCGCGCAGTAGCACGCGCCCGACCGTCGTCTCGATGATGGCCGGCTTCTCGTCGCTGACGAGGTTCTTCATCCTTACCTTGATGCGGGCCTGGAGGTGCACCTCGGACGCGTCCCAGGCGATGGACACCTCGTCCGGGGAAGCAAATATCTTCCCGTCCCCAGGCGCGAAGTGCTTCTCGCGGGTCATGTAGTAGATCCCGAGAACCATGTCCTGGCTCGGCACGATGATCGGCTTACCGTGCGCCGGCGACAGGATGTTGTTGGTCGACATCATGAGGACGCGCGCCTCCACCTGGCTCTCAACCGAGAGGGGGAGGTGGACCGCCATCTGGTCACCGTCGAAGTCCGCGTTGAAGGCGGTGCAAACGAGCGGGTGAAGCTGGATCGCCTTGCCCTCGATCAGGACCGGTTCGAAGGCCTGGATGCCGAGACGGTGCAGGGTCGGTGCGCGGTTCAGAAGGACCGGATGCTCCTTGATGACCTCCTCGAGAACGTCCCAGACCTCCGGCTTCTCCTTCTCCACCATCTTCTTGGCGCTCTTGATGGTGGTGACGAAGCCGCGCTCCTCGAGCTTGTTGTAGATGAACGGCTTGAAGAGCTCGAGGGCCATCTTCTTCGGCAGACCGCACTGGTGCAGGCGAAGCTCGGGACCGACGACGATAACGGAACGGCCGGAGTAGTCGACACGCTTGCCGAGCAGGTTCTGACGGAAGCGGCCCGACTTGCCCTTCAGCATGTCGGAGAGGGACTTGAGCGGACGCTTGTTGGGGCCAGCGATGGCGCGGCCGCGACGGCCGTTGTCGAACAGCGCGTCGACCGCCTCCTGCAGCATGCGCTTCTCGTTCCTGATGATGACCTCGGGGGCCTGCAGTTCCATCAGGCGCTTCAAGCGGTTGTTGCGGTTGATGACGCGGCGGTACAGGTCGTTCAGGTCGGAGGTCGCAAAGCGGCCGCCGTCCAAGGGAACGAGCGGACGAAGCTCCGGCGGCAGGACCGGGATGCACTCGAGGATCATCCACTCCGGCTTGTTGCCCGAGTTTTTGAAAGCCTCGATGACCTTAAGGCGCTTGGCGGTCTTCTTGCGTTTCGCCTCGCTGGTTGCCTCCTGCATCTCGATGCGGAGCTGCTCGGAGAGCTGGTCCAGGTCCATTGAGGTGAGGCAGGTGCGGATCGCAGCGGCGCCCATGCCGGCCTCAAAGCCGTAGTTGTACTCTTCGAGAGCCTTCTGGTACTGGTCCTCGGAGAGCACGGTGCCAAACGGCATGCCGGTTTCCTTCGGGTCGGTCACCACGTAGGCCTCGAAGTAAAGCACCTTCTCGAGGTCCTTCAGGGTGATGTCCATCAGGTTGCCGATCCTGGACGGCAGGGATTTGAGGAACCAGATGTGCGCCACCGGGGTGGCGAGGTCGATGTGACCCAGGCGTTCGCGGCGCACCTTGGACGGGATGACCTCGACGCCGCACTTCTCGCAGACGATGCCGCGGTGCTTCATGCGCTTGTACTTGCCGCAGTTGCACTCGTAGTCCTTGGTCGGTCCGAAGATCTTGGCGCAGAAAAGACCGTCGCGCTCCGGTTTGAAGGTGCGGTAGTTGATGGTCTCCGGCTTCTTCACTTCCCCGAAGGAACGCTCGCGGATCTTGTCCGGCGACGAGATCGAGATCTTGATCGACGAGAAGTGGAGCGGATCTTTCGGCTTATCGAAAAAATTGAAAATATCTTCCAAAGTATTTTCCTCCTTAGCGGTAGGAGTTACGTTAACTTGTTAAGGCCGTCCGACTTGTCGGACCTGTCCGACCGGCCTGACCAGTCCGACAGGTCCGACGTCTGACGTTAGTCCTCGTCGCCTTCAAGCAGTTCCACGTCGAGACCCAAGGACTGGAGTTCCTTGATGAGGACGTTGAACGACTCCGGCAGACCCGGCTCAAGGGTGTGCTTCCCTTTGACGATCGCCTCGTACATCCTGGTGCGGCCTGCCACGTCGTCGGACTTGACGGTGAGGAACTCCTGCAGCGCGTACGCGGCGCCGTAGGCCTCCATCGCCCAGACCTCCATCTCCCCGAGTCGCTGACCGCCGAACTGCGCCTTGCCCCCCAGCGGCTGCTGGGTGACCAGCGAGTAGGGACCGATGCTCCTGGCGTGGATCTTGTCGTCAACCAGGTGGTGCAGCTTCAGGAAGTACATGATACCGACGGTGACCTGGTGCATGAACTTGTCGCCGCTCTTTCCGTCGTAGAGGGTGACCTGACCGGTGGTGCTGAAACCGGCGTGGGTCAGCATCGACTGGATCGACTCCTCGCTCGCCCCTTCGAAGACCGGCGACGACATCGGGATGCCGCGCTTAAGGCGCCTTGCCACGTTGAGGAGTTCTTCACCCTCGAGCGTGTCGAGGAAGCGGTCCATTTCCGGGTTGTCGTACACGCCCTTCAGGAACCTCTTGATCTCGTCGTGCGGGGTGTTCTTCTCGAGGAATTCCTCGATCTTCCAGCCAAGGCCCTTGGCGCCCCAGCCGAGGTGCATCTCGAGGATCTGCCCCACGTTCATACGGGACGGAACGCCCAGCGGGTTCAGCACGATCTCGACCGGACGGCCGTCTTCCATGTACGGCATATCCTCTTCCGGAAGGATCCTGGAGACGACGCCCTTGTTACCGTGGCGGCCCGCCATCTTGTCGCCCACCTGGAGCTTACGCTTGATGGCGATGTAGACCTTGACCATCTTTATGACGCCCGGCGGCAGGTCGTCGCCGCGACGCAGTTTCTGCACCTTGTCGTCGAAGACGTACTTGATGATGTCGATCTGCTGGTTGAGCGTGGAAAGGGTCTGCGCCACTTTCTCGTCGATGGTGTCGTCGTCGGCGATGGAGATCTCGTCCCAGCGGTCCATGGTGAAGGAGTTCAGCATCTCCTCGGTGATGGCAGCCCCTTTCGGGATGAGCACCTTGCCGTCGATCCCTTCGATCTTGACCGCCGCGGTCTTGCCCATGAGGAGCTTCTTCAGCTTCCCGCGGGCGGAGTCGCGGATGATGCGGATCTCGTCCTGCTCGTCCTTACGCAGGCGCTGTTCCTCGGCCTTCTCGATGATCTCGGTACGGGCATCCTTGTCGGCACCCTTCCTCGAGAAGATCTTGGCGCCGATGACGGTACCCTCGACCCCCGGCGGAACCCTGAGCGAGGTGTCGCGCACGTCGCCCGCCTTCTCGCCGAAGATGGCCCTTAAGAGCTTCTCTTCCGGGGAGAGCTGGGTCTCGCCTTTCGGGGTGATCTTGCCGACCAGGATGTCGCCCGGGCGAACCTCGGCGCCGATCCTGATGATGCCCGACTCGTCGAGGTCCTTGAGGGTCTCTTCGCCGAGGTTCGGGATGTCGGAGGTGATCTCCTCCTTGCCGAGCTTGGTGTCGCGGGCCACGGCCTCGAACTCCTCGATGTGGATCGAGGTGTAGCGGTCGTCCTTAACAAGGCGCTCGGATATGAGGATGGAGTCCTCGTAGTTGTAGCCGCCCCACGGCATGAACGCGATCAGCACGTTCTGCCCCAGAGCCAGCTCGCCCATGTCGGTGGAAGGACCGTCGGCGATGATGTCGCCCGCCTTCACGTGGTCGCCAATCTTCACCACCGGCCTCTGGTTGATGCAGGTGTTCTGGTTGGAACGGGCGAACTTGATCAGGTTGTAGATGTCCACGCCGGTGCCGGTCGCATCGTACTGGTCCTCGTCGATCTTGACGACGATCCTGGAAGCGTCGACGCTCTCGACGACGCCGTTGTGGCGGGCTACCGAGGAAACCCCGGAGTCCCTTGCCACGACGCGCTCCATGCCGGTCCCGACGAGCGGGGAATCGGCACGCAGAAGCGGTACGGCCTGGCGCTGCATGTTCGAGCCCATGAGTGCGCGGTTCGCGTCGTCGTTCTCGAGGAACGGGATCAGCGAGGCCGCGACCGACACGAGCTGCATCGGAGCAACGTCCATGAGTTCCAGCTCGTCGCGACCGACCAGCACGAACTCGCCGGACTTCCTGGCGGAGATGTAGTCGGCCATGAAGCGGCCGGTCTCGTCCATCTCGGCGTTCGCCTGCGCGATGGCGTGACCTTCCTCCTCGAGCGCGGAGAAGAAGCGAACCTCGTCGGTCACCTTCCCTTCCTTGACAACGCGGTACGGCGTCTCGACGAAGCCGTGCTCGTTGATGCGCGCGTAGGTGGACAAGGACGCGATCAGACCGATGTTCGGGCCCTCAGGGGTCTCGATCGGGCAGACGCGGCCGTAGTGAGTCGGGTGTACGTCGCGGACCTCGAAGCCCGCGCGCTCGCGGGTAAGACCGCCCGGTCCGAGAGCCGAGAGACGACGCTTGTGCGTGACCTCGGAGAGCGGGTTGGTCTGGTCCATGAACTGCGAAAGCTGCGAGGAACCGAAGAACTCTTTCACGACGGCCGAGACCGGCTTGGAGTTGATCAGGTCGTGCGGCATGAGGTTCTCGACTTCCTGGAGACTCATGCGCTCCTTGATGGCGCGCTCCATCCTGACGAGGCCGATCCTGTACTGGTTCTCCAGGAGTTCACCCACGGCGCGCACGCGGCGGTTGCCCAGGTGGTCGATGTCGTCGATGTTGCCCTTGCCGTTTTTCAGCTCGATGAGGTAACGCACCACCTCGAGGATGTCCTCGCGGGTGAGCGTCATGCAGTCAAGCGGCACGTCCACGCCGAGCTTGTAGTTGAGCTTCAAGCGGCCGACGGCGGAGAGGTCGTAGCGCTCCGCGTTGAAGAACAGGTTCTCGAAGAGAACCAGCGCGCTCTTCAGGGTCGGCGGATCACCCGGACGCAGACGGCGGTAGATCTCGATGAGCGCCTCGTCGGTGGAGCCGATCTTGTCGATCAGGATGGTGTCGCGGAAGCTGGAGGTGACGTGCAGGTTGTCGATGAAGAGCACCTGGAAGGAGGTGATCCCCTTCTGGACCATCTCCTCAAGCTTCGCCTGGGTGATCTCCTCGTTGCACTCGACCAGGATCTCGCCGGTAGCGGGATCGTAGATGTCGTGGGAGGCAACCTTGCCGACCACTTCCTCTTCGGCGATCGGGATCTCCTTGATGCCGTGCTCGGCCATCTTCCTGAGCGCAGCCTTGGTGAACTTACGGTTTGCCTTGAGGATCACCTCGGCGGTAGCCGGATCGACGATGTCCGCGGTCGCCTTCTGGTTGGAGAGGAGTTCCGCGTCCACGAGTTTCGTCATGGCGCCGTTCTCACCGACCTTCACTTCTTCGGACTTGTAGAAGTAATTGATGAGCGCGTCGTTGGAGTAGCCAAGGGCCTTCAGGAGCACGGTGGCCGGCATCTTGCGACGCCTGTCTATGCGAACATAAAGGATGTCTTTATGGTCAAATTCAAAGTCAAGCCACGAACCGCGGTACGGAATCACGCGGGCCGAGTAGAGCACCTTGCCGCTGGAGTGGGTCTTCCCTTTGTCGTGGTCGTAGAACACGCCCGGGGAGCGATGCAGCTGGCTAACGATAACGCGCTCGGTGCCGTTTATGATAAAGGTCCCGTTGTCGGTCATCAGCGGGATTTCGCCGAAATAAACCTCCTGCTCTTTGATGTCGCGGATCGACCTGGTCCCCGGATCCTTCGCAACGTCCCAGACAACCAGCCTTACTTTCACCTTCATGGGGGCGGCAAAGGTCATGCCCCTCTGGTGGCACTCCTCCACGTCGTACTTCGGCGCGCCGAGCGAATACGAAACGTACTCAAGCGATGCGGTGTCGCTGAAGTCCCTGATCGGGAAAACGCTGCGGAAAACGGCCTCGAGGCCTGAGTTCTTGCGTGCGTCTACGGGAGTGTCGAGCTGGAGGAATCTCTTGTAGGAGTTTTTCTGGATGTCGATGAGGTTCGGTATGTCGATGATCTTGTGGATCTTGGCGAAGTTCTTGCGCAACAGGGGGTTATTCGCGATTGAATAAGCCATATCTTCTCCTTGTGGTGAACGCCTTGGAAGACCTCCACCCCCTTGAATTTCCTGCTGTTTTGGTCGGGCGGGGCTGCGGGGTGAAGCGGCCTCAAACTAAAATAGAACAGCCAAGGCCGCAAAAAGCGACCTTGGCTTTGGTAAAGATCGGTGCGGAAATGACTACTTGACTTCCACTTCTGCGCCAGCCTCGACCAGCTGCTTCTGTGCGTCGGCAGCCTCATCCTTGGAGATCCCGGTTTTGACCGGCTGCGGAGCGCCGTCGACCAGGTCCTTGGCTTCTTTGAGGCCGAGGGAGGTAAGGCCACGGACGACCTTGATGACAGCGATCTTGTTTGCGCCAGCGCTTTTGAGGATGACGTCGAACTCGGTCTTCTCCTCGGCAGCTTCAGCCGGGCCAGCAGCCGGGCCAGCAGCAGCAACGGCAACCGGAGCGGCTGCGGAAACGCCGAACTTCTCTTCGAGCTCTTTCACGAGGCCGGCAAGTTCGAGGACGGACATGTTCTCAATGAAGCTGATTACTTCTTCTTTGGTGATAGCCATTTCTTTCTCCTCCAGAGAATATTGTTAGATGTTTAAAGCGAAAATTGTTGGAGACTGCGACTAGGCAGCCTTCTGAACCCTGATCTGTTCCAGCGCGCGTACGAAACCGCCCGGGACCGCTGCCAGAACGCGTACGAAGTTGCTTGCCGGTGCCTGCATGCTGCCCAGCATCTTGGCGATAAGCACTTCGCGGCTCGGCAGATCAGCGAGAGCCTGAATCTCGGCCACGTTGATGGTCTTGCCGGTAAGCACGCCAGCCTTCAGAGTGAACGGGTTGGTGGCTTCCTTGTTGAAACGCGACAGCACCTTGGCCGCTGCGACGGGATCGTCATAGCAAAGGGCAATGGCGGTCGGACCAGCGTAGTACTGGCTCAGACCTTCCTTGTCGGTCCCTTTGGAAGCGATATCGAGCAGGGTGTTCTTGACGACTTTGTACTCGGCGTTAGCCTTCCTGAGCTCGTTTCTGAGCTCGGTCGCCTGGCCGACGTTCATCCCGCGGAAATCCGCAAGGAATACCGCCTGGGCCCTCAGGAGCTTGTCGTGCATTTCGGTAACAAGTTCTTGTTTGTTTTCCTTATTCAAGCGCCTTCCTCCTTTCTTTTGGTATACGGGTACGGAACCCCGCCAAAGTCAGGAAGTTGCGGAACATGCTTTTTCGCGCAACATCTTGCAAGTCTCGGTTGGCCGCCCAAGGCGATTAAGCACCGACGATCAAACTGGCGCACCCACTGTCTTTGACTTTGGCTTTACTGCTTGATACTGCCTTTATTTCAAGATCGCGCTGATGTCAGCGAGATCGATGTTCACGCCCGGGCCCATGGTGGAAGATACGGAGATCTTCTTCATGTAGGTACCCTTGGCGGCAGCCGGCTTCGCCTTCTGGAGGGCTTCCACCAGGGCTGAAACGTTCTGCTTAAGGGTCTCGGCGGTGAAGGAAACCTTCCCTACCGGGGCATGGATGATACCGGCCTTCTCGACGCGGAACTCGACCTTACCGGACTTGGACTCCTTCACGGCGCGAGCCACGTCGAAGGTGACGGTGCCGACTTTCGGGTTCGGCATCAGGCCGCGGGGACCGAGGAGCTTACCGATCTTGCCGACCACGCCCATCATGTCCGGGGTTGCGATGGCGGTGTCGAATTCGAACCACCCTTCCTGGATCTTGGCGACCAGGTCATCGGCGCCCACGAAATCGGCACCGGCCTCGCGGGCCTCCTTCTCCTTCTCGCCCTTGGCGAACACGAGGACGCGTACGTCCTTGCCCAGACCGTTGGGGAGCACCACGGCGCCGCGCACCATCTGGTCGGCGTGACGGGGATCGACACCCAGCTTCACAACCAGGTCGACGGTTTCGTCGAACTTCGCGTAAGCCGCGCCTTTAACCAGCTCAAGACCCTCGGACAGGGGATAGGTTTTGGTCCTGTCGACCTTGGCGCGAGCCTCTTTAGCTTTTTTTGTCATAGACATTTCTGATAACCCTCTCTTTATCTTAAGCTATTTCAACGCCCATGCTGCGCGCGGTACCTTCAATGGTCCTCATGGCAGCCTCAAGGCTCGCGGCATTGAGATCGGGCATCTTTTTAGTTGCGATCTCGCGCACCTGCTCCTTGGTCAGCTTGCCCACCTTGGTTTTGTTGGGGACGGCAGAGCCGCTCTGGAGGCCGAGAGCTTTCTTGATGAGAACCGGAGCCGGCGGAGTCTTGGTGATGAAGGTGAAGGACCTGTCGGCGTAGACAGTGATGACGACCGGAGTGATGGTCCCCTCGTCTGCCTGGGTCTTCGCGTTGAAAGCCTTGCAGAACTCCATGATGTTGACGCCGTGCTGACCGAGTGCCGGACCGATCGGAGGAGACGGGTTAGCCTTCCCTGCGGGTACCTGCAGCTTTATGTAACCGGTAATTTTTTTCGCCATTTTCCTACTCCTTTATCTTTCCTTCGAACTGCCTGATTCTTCTATCAGTAACAGCGGGAGAACCCTACTGCTTTTCTACCTGCATGAATTCGAGCTCGACCGGGGTGGCGCGCCCGAAGATGCTTACCATGACCTTGAGTTTCCCCTTGTCCGGCTTCACGTCCTCGACCACGCCGGAGAAGTTGAGGAACGGACCGTCGATGACCCTGACCGTCTCGCCCACTTCAAAGAGAACCTTCGGACGGGGTTTCTCGGCCCCCTCTTCCATCCTCTTGGTGATCTTGCCGACTTCTTCGTCCGGAATCGGGAAGGGGTTGTTGCCGCCGACGAAACCGGTGACCTTCGCGGTCTCCTTGACCACGTGCCAGGTGTCGTCGTTCAGCTCCATGTTGACCAGGATGTATCCGGGGAAGAACTTCCTGGACGAAGTCTTCTTCTCCCCCTTCTTAAGTTCGACGACGGTTTCGCACGGGATCAGGATCTCGCCGAAGAACTCCTCCATGCCGAGGTTCTTGATGCGCTCAGCCAGTGTGAGCCGCACCTTGTTCTCAAAGCCGGAGTAGGTATGTACGCCGTACCATTTGTGTGCCATTTTCAGTCCTCTAGCGGAGTATCGACCTGATGAGCTTAGTAAGGACCACGTCGCAGGCGCCAAGGTAAAGTGAGATGAGCACGATGATGACTACAACTACCTGAGCAGTAGAGAAGGTCTCCTTGCGGGTAGGCCAAGTTACCTTGGCGAGCTCCGCCTGAACATCCTCAAAAAAAGACTTGGCTTTCGCGATCACTTGTCACTCCTCACTTAGTGAAGATAAAAAAAATGGCAGGCCAGGAGGGATTCGAACCCCCAACACCCGGTTTTGGAGACCGGTGCTCTAGCCGTTAGAGCTACTGGCCTGCGGCGGAGGTTCCCGGGCAATCCCGGGAACCCCAAATCAAACTATTTGGTTTCCTTGTGCAGCGTGTGCTTCTGGCAGAAGCGGCAGTACTTGTTGAACTCCAGCTTCTGCGGCGTATTTTTCTTGTTCTTCGTAGTCGTATAGTTACGCTGTTTGCACTCGGTGCAGCCAAGGGTGATGATGTCTCTAGGCATTGTCTTTCGTCCTTTTCAAACTATTTTCTCATCCCGAGCTTCCGGGACTCAGAGTCCGTCGCTGTTACTCGATGATGGAGGCAACCACGCCCGCGCCGACGGTACGGCCGCCTTCGCGGATTGCGAAGCGCAGACCTTCGTCCATTGCGATCGGGGTGATCAGGTTGACCGTAACCGAGACGTTGTCGCCCGGCATAACCATCTCGACGCCGGCTTCGAGGTCAACCACGCCGGTAACGTCGGTGGTCCTGAAGTAGAACTGCGGACGGTAGCCGTTGAAGAACGGGGTGTGACGGCCGCCCTCTTCCTT
>NZ_SSYA01000006.1 GCF_004917065.1 Geomonas ferrireducens | reverse complement strand
GTCACACCCCGTTCTTCAACGGCTACCGTCCGCAGTTCTACTTCAGGACCACCGACGTTACCGGCGTGGTTGACCTCGAAGCCGGCGTCGAGATGGTTATGCCGGGCGACAACGTCTCGGTTACCGTCAACCTGATCACCCCGATCGCAATGGACGAAGGTCTGCGCTTCGCAATCCGCGAAGGCGGCCGTACCGTCGGTGCAGGGGTCGTTGCCTCCATCATCGAATAAGAAAGTAAAACTACGGTTTTCAGGTCCGGGTTTCCGGCGGGGTGCGAGCCCCTCCGGAAACACTCGGCTGTAAACTGAAAAACTTGTTTCATCACGAGGAAGAGATGCCTAGTCAGAAAATTAGAATCCGCTTGAAAGCATACGACCACAAGCTGCTTGATACTTCCGTTGGCGAGATCGTCGACACCGCCAAGAGGACCGGCGCACGCGTTGCCGGCCCGATTCCGCTGCCGACCGTCATCAACAAGTATTGCGTGCTTCGTGGACCGCACGTCGACAAGAAGTCGCGCGAGCAGTTCGAAATCAGGACCCACAAGCGCCTGATCGATATCCTCGAGCCGACCCAGCAGACTGTCGACGCTCTGATGAAACTCGACCTCTCCGCCGGTGTGGACGTCGAGATCAAGCTTTAATACAAGGATAGGAAGTCGACCATGAATAAGGGATTGATTGGGAAAAAACTGGGCATGACCCAGATATTTGCCGAGGACGGCAGGCGTATCGCCGTGTCCGTCGTCGAGGCTGGGCCGTGCGTCGTCCTCCAGAAGAAAACCGTTGAGAAGGACGGCTACAGCGCCATCCAGGTCGGTTTCGGTGCGAAGGACGCCTCCAAGGCCAACGCGGCTCAGGTGGGCCATTGCAAGAGCGCCGGCGCGGGCGTGTTCACCCACTACCGCGAACTGCGCATGGACGATACCAGCGCCTACAACGTGGGCGACGTGATCGAGGCCGGCGTGTTCGAAGAGGGCGACCTGGTCGACGTGACCGGCACCTCCATCGGTAAGGGTTTTGCCGGCGTCATCAAGCGCTGGGGCTTCAAAGGCGGTCGGTCGAGCCACGGCTCCCGCTTCCACCGCGCCCCGGGCTCCATCGGCTGCTCCGCTACCCCTTCCAGGGTTTTCAAGAACAAGAAGATGCCGGGCCAGCTCGGTAACGAGAAGGTGACCGTGCAGCGCCTGAAAGTTGTGCGCGTGGACGCTGCTGACAATCTGATTCTGCTCGGTGGAGCGATCCCCGGTTCCGCCAACGGCGTGGTTCTGATCAAGGACTCCGTCAAGGCGACGAGATAACGGGGGCTGGAGATAGACATGGCAAAGTTAGACGTATTTGACATCAAAAAAGCAAAGGTCGGTGAGATCGAAGTCTCCGACGCCGTCTTCAACGACGACGTGCGCGAGTACCTGATCCACGAGGCCGTCAAGATCCAGCTCGCTAACCGCAGGCAGGGCACCGTTGCCGTCAAGAACCGCGCCGCGGTTTCCGGCTCCGGCAAGAAGCCCTTCAAGCAGAAGGGTACCGGCCAGGCCCGCCAGGGCTGCAGCCGCGCGCCCCAGTACCCCGGCGGCGGTGTGGCATTCGGCCCGCAGCCCAAGACATACAGCCTCTCCATGAACAAGAAGGCGAGGAAGGCCGCTCTCAGAAGCGCACTTTCCATGCTCTATAAGAAAGAGGCGATCACTGTTCTGAATAACTTTGAGCTTCCTGCCATCAAGACAAAGGCATTTGTCGAGGTACTAAATGCTTTTAACCTTGACAAGACGCTCGTTATCACAGATACTGCGAATCTTACTTTGGAGCTCTCCGCTCGCAATGTGAAAAACGTCAAGGTGCTGGGTCCCGATGGCCTCAACATTTTCGACATCATGAAATACCAGAGCGTCGTCTTTACCGAGGCCGCCGTTCGTCGTGTTGAAGGAGCATTACAGTCATGAACATCTATGACGTCATAAAGAAACCGCTCATCACTGAGAAAACCACGGTAGAGAAGGACGACAAGAACGTCATCGCTTTCGTGGTGAACGGTGCCGCCAACAAGATCGAGATCAAGGCCGCCGTCGAGAAGCTCTTCAATGCGCAGGTTGCCGCCGTCAACACCGTCAACGTGGCCGGCAAGACCAAGCGCACCGCGAAGGGTATCGGCAAGCGTTCCAACTGGAAGAAGGCGTACGTGACCCTGAAAGAGGGCTCCAACGTCGACTTCTTCGAAGCATAAAAATTCTGTGGGGATTTAGATAATGGCTATCAAAACTTACAAACCTACTTCTCCGGGTAGAAGGGCGCAGACCTGCTCGACCTTCGAGGAGATCACTGCCTGCAAGCCTGAGAAATCTCTTGTTGAGAACCTCAAGAAGAGCGGCGGCAGAAACTCGAACGGCCGCGTCACCTCCAGGAACGTCGGTGGTGGTCACAAGCAGAAGTACCGGATCATCGACTTCCGTCGTGACAAGACCGACATCCCGGCAAAGGTTGCCACCATCGAGTACGATCCGTGCCGCAGCGCGCGCATCGCGCTCCTCAACTACGCCGACGGCGAGAAGCGCTACATCCTGGCGCCGCTCTCCCTGAAAGTGGGTGACACCGTTATCGCCAGCGAGCAGGCTGACATCAAGCCTGGCAACACGCTCCCCATCAGGTGCATCCCGCTGGGTACCATCATCCACAACATCGAGCTGAAGATCGGCAAGGGCGCCCAGTTGGCCCGTTCCGCCGGCACCTTCGCCCAGCTCATGTCCAAGGAAGGTAAGTACGCCCAGGTGAAGCTCCCCTCCTCGGAAGTCCGCATGATCCTCATGGACTGCAAGGCGACCATCGGCCAGGTGGGCAACGTGGACCACGAGAACGTCTCCATCGGCAAGGCAGGTCGCTCCCGCTGGCTCGGCGTACGTCCCCACGTAAGGGGCGTCGCGATGAACCCGGTCGACCACCCGCACGGCGGTGGCGAGGGCAGGACCTCCGGTGGTCGTCACCCGGTAACCCCGTGGGGTATCCCCACCAAGGGCTACAAGACGCGCACCAACAAGCGGTCCACGGCCTTCATCGTGAAGAAGCGCAGCAAATAACTCATCTGGATAGAGGATTTTAAAAGATGGCAAGATCTATAAAGAAGGGGCCTTTCGTTGACGCACATCTGGAAGCGAAAGCCCAGGCAGAACAGGCCGGCAGCAAGAAGGTGATCAAGACCTGGTCGCGTCGTTCGACCATCACCCCGGATTTCATCGGGCTCACCTTCGCGGTGCACAACGGCAAGAAGTTCATCCCTGTGTTCGTCACTGAGAACATGGTCGGCCACAAGATGGGCGAGTTCTCACCTACCAGAACCTTCTACGGCCACGCTGCTGACAAGAAGAGCAAGCTCAAGAAGAAGTAAGGTCCTAAAGGAGTTTTGTAATGGAATCATCCGCTAAATTATCCTCTGTCCGCCTCTCCCCGAGGAAAACACGCCTCGTCGTGGACCTCGTCAGGGGCAAGGGCATTCAGACTGCGCTGAACACCCTGCGCTTTTCGCCGCAACCGTCGGCGAAGCTCATTTCGAAGCTGCTCTCCTCTGCCGTGGCCAACGCCGAGCAGAAGGGTTGCTCCGATGTGGACAAGCTGTTCGTGAAGACCATCTTCGTCGACGGCGGCGCAGTACTTAAGCGCTTCACCCCCCGCGCCATGGGCCGGGCTAGCAAGATCAGAAAACCGACGAGCCACATTACCGTGGTCCTTGCGGAAAAGAAATAAGAACGGGTCGGAGGTGATGTTTTGGGTCAGAAAGTAAATCCTATCGGGTTCAGGCTCGGGGTTATTAAAACCTGGGATTCCAAATGGTACGCGGAAAAAGATTATGCAAAGCTTCTTCACGAAGATCTGAAGCTGCGCAATTTCCTCAAAAAAAGGCTGTATCATTCCGGCGTCTCCAAGATCGAGATAGAGCGCGCTGCAGGCAAGGCGAAGATCAACATCTTCACCGCTCGTCCGGGCCTCATCATCGGTAAGAAGGGCTCCGAGGTCGAGACCCTGAAGAAGGAGCTGGCCAAGCTCACCGACAAAGAGGTCTACCTTAACATACAGGAAGTCAGGAAGCCGGAACTGGACGCACAGCTCGTGGCCGAGAACGTCGCCATGCAGCTCGAGCGCCGCATCGCCTTCAGGCGCGCCATGAAAAAGAGCGTGACTTCCACGCTCAAGTTCGGCGCCAAGGGGATCAGGATCACCTGCTCCGGCCGCCTGGGTGGGGCAGAGATGTCGAGAACCGAATGGTACCGCGAGGGCCGGGTGCCGCTGCACACGCTGCGCGCGGACATCGACTACGGCTTTGCCGAGGCGAAGACCACCTACGGTATCATCGGCGTAAAAGTGCTCCTCTTCAAGGGTGAAGTGCTCTCCGCTAAAAAATAGGAACAGGAGTTTTTTGCGATGTTAATGCCCAAGAAAGTTAAGCATAGAAAACAGATGAAGGGGCGCATGACCGGGACCCCGCAGCGCGGCGTTGAGCTTGCGTTCGGCGAGTTCGGTCTGCAGGCTACCGAGTGCGGCTGGCTGGATTCCCGCCAGATCGAAGCTGCCCGTATCGCCATGACCCGCTACATCAAGAGGGGTGGCAAGATCTGGATCCGTATCTTCCCGGACAAGCCGCTCACCGCGAAACCCGCCGAAACCCGTATGGGTAAGGGGAAAGGCTCCCCGGACTCGTGGGTCTGCGTCATCAAGCCCGGCCGTGTCCTCTACGAGATGGAGGGGGTCAGCGAGGAAGTGGCGCGCGAGGCATTCAGGCTTGCGGCGCACAAGCTCCCCGTAGCCACCAAGTACATTACGAGGGCGGAAATCAATGAAGGCTAACGAACTGAAAAACGCGACGGCAGCAGAACTCGAGACCAAGAGCGCCGAGCTTACCAAAGAACTCTTCAACGTGAAGTTTCAGCTTCACACCGGGCGTCTGGAAAACACCGCCAAGCTGTCCAACGTAAGGAAGGACATCGCCCGCGTGAAGACCATACTCCGCGAAAAGAGAGGCTAAGAGATAGATATGAGCGAAAGAGGCAACAGGAAAACTCAGATCGGCGTGGTCGTCTCGGACAAAATGGACAAGACCGCAGTGGTCAAGGTCGACCGTCTGGTGAAGCACCCCGTCTACAACAAGTACATCAAGCGCTCCGCCAAGTACAAGGCGCACGATATCGACAACTCCGCCAAGATCGGCGACCGTGTCGTGATCGTGGAAACCCGTCCGCTTTCCAAGGACAAGCGCTGGAAGATCAGACAGATTATCGAGTCCAAGGCTTAAGGGCTCGCCGGGAGTTAAACAATGATTCAGATGCAGACAATATTGGACGTGGCGGACAACTCCGGCGCGAAGAAGCTCTTTTGCATTAAAGTGCTCGGCGGATCCAAGCGCCGTTACGCCGGGATTGGCGACATCATCGTCGCTTCCGTCAAGGAAGCTCTCCCCAATTCGAAGGTGAAAAAGGGCGACGTTGTGAAGGCTGTCGTGGTGCGTACCGCCAAGGCCGTTGGGCGCCCGGACGGCTCCTACATCCGTTTCGACACCAACTCCGGCGTGGTCATCAACAATGCCAAGGAGCCTGTCGGCACTCGTATCTTCGGGCCGGTCGCCAGGGAACTTCGCGCCAAGAAGTTCATGAAGATCATATCCCTCGCCCCCGAGGTACTTTAAGACTAGATCCTGGAGAATAGAGATGCTGGGCAAAAAATTACATGTAAAGAAAAACGATACCGTCGTGATCACTGCGGGCAAGGATCGTTCCAAGAGCGGCAAGGTGATCTCCATCGCGCCCAAGAAGGACGGCGTGATTGTCGAGGGGATCAACGTGGTGAAGCGCCACGTGAAGCCGCGCGGTTCCGAGCAGGGGGGGATCCTCGAGAAAGAGGCTCCGGTGCACATCTCCAATGTGATGCTGCTCTGCCCGAAGTGCAACAAGGCGGTAAGGACCAGGACCACCGTTCTGGAAGATGGTAAAAAGGCGCGCTGCTGTGTCAAATGCGGCGAGTCCTTTGATAAATAGTTTTGGAGGATTCAATG
Organism: Geomonas ferrireducens; assembly: GCF_004917065.1. NCBI lineage: Bacteria > Pseudomonadati > Thermodesulfobacteriota > Desulfuromonadia > Geobacterales > Geobacteraceae > Geomonas > Geomonas ferrireducens. Next base: position 20,290 of record NZ_SSYA01000006.1, on the reverse strand, counting down.
GCACGGCTGGCTGAGCTTTACAATAAAGAGATGGTCCCGCAACTGATGAAGGACCATAACTACAATAACATCATGGAAGTCCCCAAGCTCGTGAAGATCGTCCTGAACATGGGCCTCGGCGAGGCGATCCAGAACGTGAAGATTCTGGACTCCGCAGCTGACGAGCTGGCGGCCATCGCCGGCCAGAAGCCCGTGATCACGAAGGCGAAGAAGTCCATCGCGGGCTTCAAGCTCCGTCAGGGCATGCCGATCGGCTGCGCCGTGACGCTGCGCCGCGAGAAGATGTACGAGTTCCTCGACCGCCTGGTAAGCGTTTCGCTGCCGCGCGTACGTGACTTCAAGGGGATCTCCGGCAAGGGCTTCGACGGCAAGGGTAACTACTCCCTTGGCATCAAGGAGCATTTGATCTTCCCCGAGATCGATTACGACAAGGTCGACAAGATCAAGGGTCTCAACATCACGATCGTGACCACGGCAAAGACCGACGCTGAGGGCAAGGCGCTTCTCAAGCTCATGGGCCTGCCGTTCAGGAACTAATACAGGTTTGGAGGAATTCCGTGGCTAAGACATCAATGATCATAAAAGCTTCGAGGGCCAAGTACAAGGTGCGCGAGCGTAGTCGCTGCGCCGTCTGCGGCCGCCCGAGAGCTTACTACCGGAAATTTGACATGTGCAGGATCTGCTTGAGGAAGTTCGCGAACTCCGGCCAGATTCCCGGTGTTATCAAGTCCAGTTGGTAAAAAGATTCCGCTTTAGGAAAGAGGAGTAGTTTCATATGTGCATGACAGATCCAGTTGCCGACATGCTGACCAGAATCAGGAACGCTGGTATGGCAAAACACCAGAAAGTTGACATCCCTTCGTCGAACCTCAAGGTGAGCCTCGCCACGGTGCTTCGCGCCGAGGGGTTCATCAAGAATTTCAAGGTTATCGCCGACAGCAAGCAGGGGATTCTGCGTATATACCTCAAGTTCATCGATGAGAAGGAACCGGTCATCAATGAGATCAAGAGGATCAGCAAGCCCGGCGGCAGGGTCTATGTCCACTCCGACAAGATCAAGCAGGTGAAAAACGGACTGGGCGTTGCCATCCTTTCGACTTCCAAAGGACTGGTAACCGACAAGACCGCTCGCGAGCTGAACATCGGCGGCGAGATCCTTTGCACGGTCTGGTAGTCATTTCGCTTTAAGGAGCTTTGCATGTCTAGAATAGGAAAACTTCCCATCGCGATCCCTGCGGGGGTGAAAGTCATATACAACGCGCCGGAGATCAAGGTAGAGGGCCCGAAAGGGAAACTCGCCCGCGTGCTCGGCGACGGCGTCACCATCGACGTGACCGACAAGGCCGTCACCGTTACGCGCAACGACGACACCATCAAGTCCCGTTCGGCTCACGGTCTGACCAGGACCCTGATCAACAACATGGTGCTCGGCGTCTCCAAGGGCTTCGAGACCCTGCTCGAGATCAACGGCGTCGGTTACCGTGCCGAAGTGAAGGGGAACGTGCTGAACCTGGCTCTTGGCTACTCGCATCCGATCAACTTCGAACTCCCGGCCGGGATCAGCGTCGAAGTGGAGAAGATGACCAAGGTCAAGGTGATGGGGATCGACAAGGAACTCGTCGGTCAGATCGCCGCCAAGATTCGCGACTTCCGCGGTCCCGAGCCCTACAAGGGCAAGGGCATCAAGTACGCTGACGAAACCATTCTCAGAAAAGCCGGCAAAACCGGTAAAAAATAGCAAGGAGAAGTGCCTTGAGTTCTTTAGCCCAAAAACAGGTAGCTCGCCTGAAAAGACAGACCAGGGTCAGGAAGAAAATCACCGGTTCGCCGGAGCGTCCGAGACTGAACGTCTTCAAGAGTGCACGTCACATATACGCCCAGCTGATCGACGACACCACCGGCGCGACGCTCGCCTCCGCCTCCACCCTGGTGGGCGAGGTAGCCGAAGGGCTTTCGTACACCGGCAACACCGAGGCCGCCAGCAAGGTTGGCGCCGCCATCGCCAAGAAGGCTCTCGAGAAGGACATCAAAGCGGTCGTCTTCGACCGTAACGGTTTCCTTTACCATGGTAGGATCAAAGCTCTGGCTGAGGCCGCACGCGAAAACGGTCTGTCCTTCTAGGGCAGGTAAGGAGGAATGAGTTTGCTTAAGATCAATGCCAGTGAAATGAATCTTACCGATAGGGTTGTCCATATCAGCCGCGTTGCCAAGGTCGTCAAGGGTGGCCGCAGGTTCAGCTTCTCCGCCCTCGTGGTGGTAGGCGACGGCAACGGCGTGGTAGGCTACGGCCTGGGCAAGGCCAACGAGGTGCCCGAGGCGATCCGCAAGGGCGTCGAGCAGGCCAAGAAGAACCTGATCAAGGTCCCCATCGTGGCCGGCCAGACCATCCCCTTCGAGGTGCTCGGTCACTTCGGCGCCGGGAAGGTGCTCATGATGCCCGCATCCCCGGGTACCGGCGTCATCGCCGGCGGTGCTGCCCGCGCGGTCTTCGAGTCCGCAGGTCTGCACAACATCCTCGCCAAGTGCCTGGGCTCCAACAACCCGCACAACGTGGTCAAGGCTGCCTTCGCAGGTCTGGGCATGCTGAAGACCGCGGAAGAGCTGATGGCGCGCCGCGGCATCACCGAATAGTACTTAAGGAGCTGAACATGTCTGAACTGAAGGTTACGCTCGTCAAGAGCGCCATCGGTCAATCCGAGAAAATGAAGGGCCGCCTGCTCGGCATGGGGCTCACCAAGCGTGAGAAGACCGTGGTCCTGAAGGATACCCCGGAGATCCGTGGGATGATCGCCAAGGTCGCCCACCTGGTACGCGTCGAAGAGTAATTCCCCCTAAAGGTGACAATCATGCAATTGAATACCATCAAACCGGCCATCGGGTCGACCAAGAATAGAAAGCGCATCGGTAGGGGCATCGGCTCCGGCCACGGCAAGACCGCGACCAAGGGTCATAAGGGGCAGAAGGCTCGCTCCGGCGGCTCCGTTAAGCCCGGCTTCGAGGGCGGCCAGATGCCGATGCACAGAAGGCTCCCCAAGCGCGGCTTCACTCCGCTCACCAAGAAGGTCTACGCACTGGTCAACCTCTGCCAGCTCGAGATTTTCGAGGCGGGCAGCGTGGTGGACGCCGAGGCGCTTCAGAAGAGCGGCATCATCAACGAGATCTGCGACGGCATCAAGGTGCTCGCAACCGGTGACCTGACCCGCGCTCTGACCATCAAGGCTCACAAATTCAGCGCATCTGCACGCGAAAAAATCACTGCGGCAGGCGGTACCGTCGAGGAGATCTAGTCTTGATAGAAGCCTTCCAGAACATTTTCAAGATCCCCGAGCTTAAGAAGAAGGTTTTGTTTTCCCTGATGATGCTGGCTGTCTACCGGGTAGGGTGTCACATCCCTACTCCGGGGATTGACGCCATGGCGCTCGCGCAGTTCTTCAAGGCTGCGCAGGGCACGTTGCTCGGTATGTTCGACATGTTTTCTGGCGGGGCTCTCGAGAAGCTGACCGTATTTGCCCTCGGCATCATGCCGTACATCTCCTCCTCCATCATCTTCCAGCTTCTCACCGTCGTCGTTCCGGCCATCGAGAAGCTCTCGAAGGAAGGGGACGCCGGCAGGAAGAAGATCATCCAGTACACCCGTTACGGCACCGTGGTGCTGTCGGTGGTGCAGTCCTTCGGTATCTCCATCGGCCTTGAGGCGATGCGCGGTCCGGCGGGCGAACTGGTTGTCCCCAATCCGGGGTGGTCCTTCCGCCTGATGACCGTGATCACGCTGACCGCAGGCACCGCCTTCATCATGTGGATGGGCGAGCAGATGTCAGAGAAGGGGATCGGCAACGGTATCTCCCTGATCATCTTCGCTGGCATCGTCGCGCGCATCCCGAATGCCATCGGCAACAGCTTCCGCCTGATCAAGACCGGCGAGCTTTCCCTGTTCGTGCTGATCCTCGTGATCGCCGTGATGTTCCTGGTCATCGCAGCCGTCGTCTTCATGGAGCGCGGCCAGCGCAGGATACCGATTCACTACGCGAAGCGCGTGGTCGGATTGAAGACGGTCGGCGCCCAGAGCTCGCATCTGCCGCTCAAGGTGAACATGGCCGGCGTCATCCCGCCTATCTTCGCATCGTCGATCATCATGTTCCCGGCAACGGTGGGTAACTTCATCGATGTCCCCTGGGTGCAGGCTGCTTCCAAGCAACTGGCCCCCGGAAAGTTGCTCTACGAGATTTTATTTGTTGCCTTTATCGTCTTTTTTTGCTATTTCTACACGGCTGTGACTTTCAACCCGGTTGATGTCGCCGACAACGTCAAGAAACAGGGTGGTTATGTGCCCGGGATCCGTCCCGGCAAAGAGACCTCTGACTTCCTCGACGCGGTGCTCACCAAGCTGACCTTTGCGGGTGCGATTTACATCTCCGCAGTCTGTGTGCTCCCTTCGATCCTGATCGGGAAATTCAACCTTCCCTTCTATTTCGGCGGCACCTCGCTGCTGATCGCGGTCGGTGTCGGTATGGACACCCTGTCCCAGATCGAGGCGCACCTCATCACGCGCAGCTACGAAGGGTTCATGAAAGGTGTTCGCATTCAGGGTAGAAAATAGGAGGCCCCGATGAACCTCATCCTCCTTGGACCCCCGGGCGTAGGCAAGGGGACCCAGGCGAAACTCCTCATAGACAGGTTCGGCATCCCGCAGATATCCACCGGCGATATACTGCGGGCTGCCGTTAAGGACCTCACCCCGATGGGTGTGAAGGCCAAGGGCTTCATGGATGCGGGTGCTCTGGTTCCCGACGAGGTCGTGATCGGCATCGTCGAGGAGCGTCTCGCGCAGCCGGACTGCCAGAAAGGTTTCATCCTCGACGGCTTTCCGCGCACCGTGCCCCAGGCCGACGCTCTCGGCAAGGTTCTCTCCGGCATGGGCAAGCAGATCGACCACGTCGTCTCGCTTTCCGTGGACAAGGATGAGCTCCTGAAGCGCCTCACCGGCAGGCGCGCCTGCTCCAAGTGCGGCGCCGGCTACCACGTCGACTTCGCCCCTTCCAAGGTTGCCGGGGTCTGCGACGCATGTGGTGGAGATCTCTTCCAGCGCGAGGACGACAAAGAGGCGACCATTCTGAACCGTCTCGCCGTTTACGAGGCGCAGACCGCTCCGCTCATCTCTTACTACGGTGCTGCGGGCGTCCTTCGCTCGGTCGACGGTCTTGGGACCGTCGAGGGTGTTCAGGCGGAGATCCTCGCGGTACTGCAGGGCGCACGGTGATAGTACTCAAATCCAGGGCCGAAATCGAGAAGATGGCCGCCGCAGGCAAGATGGTGGCGGAGATTCTGGCCGGCCTTAAGGAAATGGTGGCACCGGGCGTCACCCTGGCCCAACTTGACGCTTACGCGGAGAGGGAAACGCTGAAGAGGAAGGCGAAGCCAGCCTTCAAGGGTTACAGCGGTTTCCCCTTTTCGCTTTGTTGCTCCGTGAATGAGCAGGTGGTACACGGCTTCGCCACGCAGCGCACCCTGGTCTCCGGGGATATCGTAAGCCTCGATTTCGGGGTGCTCTACAACGGCTTCTACGGTGACTCGGCCATCACGGTCCCCGTGGGTGAAATCTCCGAGGTTGCCGCAAGGCTGATCAAGGCCACCGAAGAGTCGCTCTACCGCGGCATCGATATGGCCGATACGGCGCACCGGCTCTCGGACATCGCCCATGCGGTGCAATCCTGGGTCGAGCCGCGGGGCTTCTCGGTTGTTCGGGACTTCGTCGGCCACGGTATCGGGAAGGAGCTGCACGAGGGACCTCAGATACCCAACTTCGGTCAGCCGGGGAAGGGGCCCAAGCTGAAAAGCGGCATGGTCCTGGCCATCGAGCCGATGATCAACGAGAAGGGGTATGAGGTGAGGGTGCTGGAGGATGGCTGGACCGCGGTGACCGCCGACGGAGGCCTCTCGGCTCACTTCGAGCACACGGTGGCAATTACGGACAACGGTCCGCAGATACTTACGAAAATCTAGACATAGATTGGGAAAACGTCTTCAAAAGGAAGTGAACTATGAAGGTTCGGGCATCGGTCAAGAAGATCTGTGTAAAGTGCAAGATTGTCAAGCGCAAGGGCATAGTCCGCGTTATCTGCGAGACCCCCAAGCATTCACAGAGACAGGGTTAATAGGAGGAGCGGGCATTGGCACGTATCGCAGGGGTAGATTTACCCAGAAATAAGAGAATAGAGATCGCACTCACCTACATCTACGGCATCGGTAGATCTCTTTCCCAGGAAATTCTCACCGCAACCGGTATCGACATGAATACCCGTTGTGACAACCTGACCGAGGCGGAAGTCTCCAAGATCAGGGATTACATCGACAAGAACGTGAAAGTCGAGGGCGACCTGCGCCGCGACATTTCCATGAGCATAAAGCGTCTGATGGATCTCGGCTGCTATCGCGGCCTCCGTCACAGGAAAGGTCTTCCCTGCCGCGGGCAGCGTACCAAGACCAATGCACGCACCAGGAAAGGGCCGGCTCGTACGGTCGCTGGCAAGAAGAAATAAGATTCTGGAGGGATAATGGCGAGCCCGGCGAAAAAGGTTGTTAAGAAGAAGAAAGAGAAAAAGAATATACCCACCGGCGTGGCCCACATACAGGCTACGTTCAACAATACCATGATCACCATCACCGACCCGGTCGGTAACGTGGTGGCCTGGTGCACCTCCGGGGCCAAAGGTTTCAAAGGCTCCAGGAAGAGCACCCCGTTCGCAGCCCAGATGGCGGCTGAGGACGCTGCTAAGAAGGCCATGGAGCACGGCATGCGCTCCATCGAGGTGTACGTGAAGGGCCCCGGTTCCGGCCGCGAGTCCGCGCTGCGCGCGCTGCAGGCTGCCGGCTTCGCCGTCAGCTTCATCCGCGACGTAACGCCGATTCCGCACAACGGCTGCCGTCCCCCGAAGAGAAGAAGGGTCTAGGACCGCTTTAGCGGACCTGGAGTCACAGAACTATCAGTTAGGATCATAGGAGGTCTTCATTGGCTAGGTATACAGGGCCCTCATGCAGGTTGTGCAGGCGCGAAGGATCGGAACTTTTTCTGAAGGGTGAGCGTTGCTACACCGACAAGTGCGCCATCAAGAGAAGGAGCTATCCCCCGGGGCAGCACGGTCAGGGTCGCATCAAAGTTTCCGACTACGGTGTTCAGCTGCGCGAAAAACAGAAGGTGCGTCGTATCTACGGCATCCTCGAGAACCAGTTCCGCGGGTACTTCGAGACCGCAGACCGGATGAAGGGCGTGACCGGCGAAAACCTCCTTTTCCTTCTGGAGAGAAGGCTCGACAACGTCGTCTACCGTCTCGGCTTCGCCACCTCCCGTGACGAGGCGCGCCAGCTGGTGCGTCACAGCCACTTCACCCTGAACGGGCGCAAAGCTAACATCCCGTCCATCCAGGTGAAATCCGGCGACGTGATTCAGCTCCGCGAGAAGAGCCGCAAGATCACGGTGATCAACGAGTCCCTCGAAGGCGTAGTGCGCAGGGGCATCCCGCAGTGGCTCGAGCTTGACAAGGATGCCTTCAAAGGCACCATCAAGGCTCTGCCGGTCCGCGAGGACATCACCATGCCGATTCAGGAGCAGTTGATCGTCGAACTCTACTCCAAGTAAAGGCTGACCAACAACCGATACAGGGGGATCTAAATGTATAGAAATTGGCGCGATCTGATCAGGCCGAAGAAGCTTCAGGTTGAGACAGAATCGCTGACTAATACATACGGCAAGTTCTACGCCGAGCCTTTCGAAAGGGGGTTCGGTACCACCCTCGGAACGGGGCTGCGTAGGGTCCTCATCTCCAGCCTGCAGGGGGCGGCCATCGTCTCCGTAAAGGCAAAGGGCGTGCTGCACGAATTCTCCGCTGTCCCGGGTGTTACCGAGGACATGACGGACATCATCCTCAACCTGAAAGGGGTGCGCCTCAAGGTGCACGGCAACGAGTCCCGGATGATCCGGATCGTGCAGAAGGGTGAAGGGGTGGTCAAGGCGAAGGATATCATCACCGACAACAACGTCGAGATCCTAAACCCGGAACATCACATTGCAACCTGCTCCAAGGACGCCAACCTGGAGATGGACCTCATGGTGAAAGTCGGCAAGGGTTATGTCCCGGCTGACCGCAACCGTGACGAGAAGGCACCGGTTGGAACTATTCCGATCGACGCGATCTTCTCCCCGATTCACAAGGTGAACTTCACCATCACCAACGCTCGCGTGGGTCAGATCACCGACTACGACAAGCTTACTATCGAAGTCTGGACCGATGGCAGCGTGAAACCGCAAGACGCGGTTGCCTACGCTTCCAAGATCCTCAAGGACCAGCTCTCCATCTTCATCAACTTCGATGAGGACGTGGAGCCCCAGGAGGAGGCGGAGCCGGAAGAGGAGCGCGAGCGCTTCAACGAGAACCTCTATCGCTCGGTCGACGAGCTTGAGCTCTCGGTTCGCTCCGCGAACTGCCTTAAGAACGCTGGCATCAAGCTGATCGGCGAACTGGTCTCCAGGACCGAGGCCGAGATGCTGAAGACCCAGAACTTCGGCAGGAAATCGCTGAACGAAATCAAGGACATCCTCGTAGACATGGGTCTCACCCTCGGCATGAAACTGGAAAACTTCCCGGATCCCGAGATCATGAGGCGCCTGCGCGGGGAACAGAAAGAAGAATAGTCCGTACGACTTCATTTATAGATCGAAAGGAAGTGAAAAGATATGCGTCACAACAGCGCGGGTAGAAGATTAGGTAGGACCACAAGCCACAGGATCGCTATGTTCAGGAACATGGTGACTTCCTTTCTCCAGCATGAAAAGATCACCACGACCGATGCCAAGGCGAAAGAGCTCCGCTCCATCGCCGAGAAGATGATCACCCTGGGCAAGAAGGGCGACCTTCACGCCACCAGGCAGGCAGCGGCCTACATCCGCGACAAGAAAGTCGTGACCAAGCTTTTCACCGAGATCGCACCGCGTTACTCCGAGCGTCCCGGTGGCTACACCAGGATCATCAAGCTCGGCATCCGCCCCGGCGATACCGCTCCGGTGTCCATCATCGAGCTCGTTGAAGCCGAGATGACCCCGAAGAAGGCTGCCAAGCCGGCTCCGGCCGCCAAGGCTCCGAAGGCTGCCAAGGCCGCCAAGGTTACTCCGGTTGCCGAAGAGGCTCCCGCAGCAGAAGAAGCTCCGGTGGCAGAGGCTGCTGAAGAGAAGACCGAAGCCTAGGTCTGCTACGAACGAACCAAAAAAGGGACATGGGAAACCATGTCCCTTTTTGCATTTCCCGCAAGCCGCACTCCCCTCCATCTTCCCCTTTACATTAAAACCCCCTCTCTGATAAGATGCGCAGCTCATGAAGATCAAAAGACTAGAAATCCACGGATTCAAATCCTTTCAAGATAAGGTCGTTCTCGACTTCAACCAGCCCATCACCGGCGTGGTGGGTCCCAACGGCTGCGGCAAGTCCAACGTCGTCGACGCGATCCGCTGGGTCATGGGGGAGCAGTCCGCCAAGAACCTGCGCGGCAAGTCGATGGAGGACATCATCTTCAACGGCACCGAGTTCAGGAAACCGCTCGGGATGGCCGAAGTCTCCCTGTTCTTCTCGACCGAGGACGGCCGCGTCCCTGCTAAATACCTCAACTTCTCAGAGATACAGGTCACCCGCAGGCTCTACCGCGACGGCGAGAGCGACTACCTGCTGAACAAGACCCCGTGCAGGTTGCTCGACATCGCCGAACTGTTTATGGACACCGGCATCGGTGCCAAGGCGTACTCGATCATCGAGCAGGGGAAGATCGGCATGATCCTCCACGCCAAGCCGGAGGAGCGTCGCTTCCTGATCGAGGAGGCCGCCGGCGTCACCAAGTTCAAGGCGCGCAAGATCGTAGCCATGAAGAAGATGGATGCCACGCGCCAGAACCTTTTGCGCATTGGCGACATCATCTCCGAGATCAAGCGCCAGATGAATGGCCTGCAGCGCCAGGCTAAGAAGGCGGAGCGCTTCCGCGAGGTGAGGCAGGAGCTTAAGGAAATCGAACTTCTCTTCGCCGCCAAGGGGTACGCGACGGTCGAGAGGGATAAGAGCACGCTCGAGCGCGAGATCGCTGAGCTCGAGTCGAAGCTCGTCGATGTCACGGCCAAACTAAATGATGCGGAGCTCTCCGTCGAGCAAAAGCGCCTCGCCCTTTTGGAGACGGAACGAGAGCTGGCCGCGGCTCAAGAAGAGATCTTCCGCTGGAAGAGCGAACTGCAGGGGGGCGAGAACCGTCTGGAGTTCCAGCGCAAGGAGTTGGTGAACCTCGAGCGCCATGGCGCGCGTTTCGAGGAAGAGCTCCAGGGACTGCGTGACCAGTTGGCGGGCTCCGAGCGCGAGATCGGAGCGCTGCAGGCCCAGCGCGTTGCGCTCCAGGAGGAGTTGACCCGCGAGAGTGAAGCGCTTGAACACCGCGAATCTCTTCTTGAGGAGATGGCCGCCGGGGAGGCGGGGGTGACCCGCGAACTGGACGAGGCGCGGCGCGCCATGTTTGCCGTTCTTTCGGAAGGCGCCCAGGCCACCAACCAGCACAGTGCCGCACAAAAGCGCCTCGCCGGACTGGCCGAGCGCCTGCAGGCGAGCCAGCGGGAGCGTATCCTGCTCGGGGAACGCCTGGCCGAAGCGAGCGGCAAGGTCGATGCGCTGAAGCAGGAACGCGAGCAGCTCGCCCGCGAGAAGGCGCTGGCCGACGAAGAACTCACCATGGCGGGGAGCCGCGAGGCCGAGCTGAAGCAGGCCCAGGAGGCCGGTGACAAACTGCTCCAGCAGCGCCGGGACGAATTCTCCGGCGCCGCTTCGCGCCTTAAGTCGTTGCAGGAGCTGGAGGCACAGTTCGCCGGTTACGGGCAGGGGGTGCGCAACCTCCTTCTTGCCGAGCCTTTCAAGGACGCCCCTCTCACCATGATCGCGGACGCTCTCGAAGTGGAGGAGGAATTCGAGGTTGCCCTCGAGGCGGTTCTAGGTGAGCGCCTGCAGTATCTGCTGTGCGATTCGCCCGCCACCGCTTTGGACGCCGTCGCGCACCTGAAGGGAAGCTCGGGCGGCCGTTGCAGCTTCGTGACGGCACCCCCCTGGCGTCATCAGGTAAAAGACCTCCCGGCGGGGGCGGCACCGCTTTGGGAGCGGGTAACCGTCCCGAGTCAGTACGCCCACCTCGTAGAGCCGCTTCTTGCCGGCGCCTATCTTGCCCGGGACCTGGGGCACGCCCTGGAGCTCGCCGCCTCTTACCCGACCTCCACCTTCGTGACCCTGGACGGCGACCTGGCCCACGGCGGCGGTATCGTCAACGGCGGCTCTGCCGAGCCGGCCCAGCAGGGAATCATCCACAAGAAAAGGGAAATCAAGGCCCTGGGGGCCGAGGTGGAGCGTCTCGAGGCCGAGGTTCGGGATCTTTCCGCGGCGCGCGAGAAGAGAAAAGGGGAGATAGCCGACGCTGAGTCGCACCGCGTCGAGCTGCGCCAGACCCTGCACCGCCTGGATATCAGGATCATCAACACCGACAAGGATCTGCAGACGGTGCTCGCCGAATGCCGCAGGATCGAGGATAACGGTGCGGTACGCGAGGCCGAGGAGGACCAGCTCGCGGAGGAGAAGGATCTCGTTGCTGCGGAGATGGCACAGGCCGACGCGAAGCGGGCCCAAGCCGACGAGCGCAAGGGTGCGCTTGAGAGCACGGTGGCCGCGCTGCAGGCCCGGCTCGAGGGTTCCCGGTTTGAGATGGAGGAAGCGCGTGAGATGGTCACCTCGATGAAGGTGCGCGTGGCCGCTCTAAGGGAGAAGGGGGAGTCGACCGAGCGTGCCTTGCGGCGCGTGGAAGGTCTCTGCGCCGATCTCGCCAACCGCATCGCATCCCGCACCCGTGAGCTGGAAGGTTCCGGCGACGAGCGCACCCGTCTTCTTTCCGCGATAGCCGAAGGGGAAGAGGCGCTGCGTGCGGTGGTAAAGCAGCAGCTTGCCAGCGAGCAGGCACTGCTCCAGGTGAAGGATCGTTACGAGGGCGAGGCGGCAAAAGTTCAAGAGGAGGAAACGCTCCTGAAGGGTGTGCGCGCCGACAGCGTCGCGGTTAGGGAGCAGCTGAACGCGAGGAGCCTGCGCCTGACCGAAGTCAGCATGAGGCTGGCCCATCTCGAGGAGACCCTCAAGGAAAAGCACCGCATGGAGATCGCCGATGCGCTCCTGAGCTACGCGAAGGTCGAGTGGGACGAGGCGGAGAGCGGCAAACGCCAGGCGGAGCTGCAAAAAACCATCAACGACATGGGCGAGGTCAACCTCATGGCGATCGAGGAGTTCAAGGAGATGGAGGAGCGTTTCTCCTTCCTCTCCACGCAGAAGGAAGACCTCGAGGAGTCGATGAACGCGCTGCAAAAGGCTATCCAGCGGATCAACCGCACCACGAGGAAACGTTTCCTGGAGACGTTCCAGTTGGTGAACGAGAAGTTCCAGCAGATCTTCCCGAGGCTTTTCTGCGGCGGGCACGCCGAGTTGCGTCTTACCGACGAAGAGGATCTGCTGAACACCGGCCTGGAGATCGTCGTGCAGCCGCCGGGTAAAAAACTGCAGAACGTGTCCCTTCTTTCCGGCGGAGAGAAGGCGCTTACCGCGGTTGCCCTCATCTTCTCGATCTTCTTGATCAAGCCCTCGCCGTTCTGCCTGCTGGACGAAGTCGACGCTCCGCTCGACGATGCCAACATCGGCAGGTTCAACGACATGGTGCGTGAGATGAGCGCCAACTCCCAGTTCATCATCATCACCCACAACCGCGCCACCATGGCCGTTGCCGATACCCTTTACGGCGTCACCATGGAAGAGCCAGGCGTCTCCAAGCTGGTTTCCGTGCGTCTGAACCGCTAGGGGGGCGCCCGTAGCCTGGTAGCTGGTAGCTGGTAGCTGGTAGCTGGTAGCTGGTAGCTGGTAGCTGGTAGCTGGTCCGACTGGTCCGACTGGTCCGACTGGTCCGACTGGTCCGACTGGTCCGACTGGTCCGACTGGTCCGACTTTGCGCAGCCGGCCAACACATTTTGTTTGCAGTAGGAGCTTGACGTGCCCTTCAAGAGACTGTTGACTACACTGGTTGAAGCTGTGCCGGGGGCGAGTGGCGCCATTCTGGCAGACTGGGAGGGGGAAGCCGTCGAGCAGTTCACCCACGGCGACCCGTTCGAGATCAAGGTTACCGCTGCCCACTGGGGAATCATGCTCGCCCAGCTCAAGGATGTGCACCAAAAGCACGATGCCGGGTCAATAAGAGAGAGCGTGATCAGCACGGACGAACAACACGTCATCGTGGGGAGCATCGGCGACGACTATGCCCTGGTGATGACCCTGGCCCGCAATGCCCTGCCGCTTCTGGCTCTGAGGAAGTTCCGGGAGACCGCGCAGCTTTTGCATAAGGAGATTTATTAATGGCCGAGGAAAACAAAGGCTTTTTCAAAGGTCTTTTCAAGAAGCTGGGGATGGGGGGCGCCGAGGAGGCTCCCACGACCGTTGAGGAAAAGCAGGCCGAGGAGCTTGATGAAACGGAAGCGACTCCGCAAGAGCCTGTTACCGTTCCTGAACCTGCGGCGGAACCGGCTCGCGTCGATGCCGTGGCACCTGCTCCTCCCACGCCGCGGCAGGTCTGGACCGAACCGGTGGCTCCGGCTCCCCCCCCGGAACCCGAGCCGACGGAGCAGGCCAAGCCAAGCTTCTTCGATCGCCTAAAGCGCAGCCTCAGCAAGACTCACGAAAGCATCATCGGCCGCGTCGACACCCTGTTGATGGGGCGGAAAGAGATCGACACCGATACCCTTGAGGAACTCGAGGAGATCCTTATTACCGCCGATCTCGGGGTGAAGACCACCGTCGACCTCATCCGCACCCTCGAACAGCGCCTCAAACGCGCCGAGCTCCAGGACGGCGCCGCTCTGAAGCGGGCCCTCAAGGACGAGATTCAGCTCAGGCTCATGGAACACCACGCCCCCCTGGTCGTCACTGATAAGAAGCCGTTCGTCATCATGGTCATCGGCGTGAACGGCGTAGGCAAGACCACCACAATCGGCAAGCTTGCTGCCCGCTACGCAGGTGAAGGAAAGAAAGTCCTCCTCGCCGCAGCCGACACCTTCCGCGCCGCCGCTGCCGAACAGCTCGAGACATGGGCGAAGCGGGTCGGAGCAGACATCGTGCGCCACAAGGAAGGAGCCGATCCTTCCGCCGTTGTATTCGACGCCTGCAAAGCCGCCATCGCGCGTGGCACCGATGTCCTCATCATCGACACCGCCGGCCGTATGCACACAAAGGTCAACCTGATGGAGGAGATGAAGAAGATCCGCAGGGTGCTTACCAGGGAGATTCCCGACGGTCCGCATGAAACGCTGCTCGTTCTGGACGCCGCTACCGGGCAAAACGCGCTCTCACAGGCGAAGCTTTTCAAGGAGGCCGCGGACGTCTCTGGCGTGGTTCTCACCAAGCTGGACGGAAGTGCTAAAGGGGGCATCGTGGTGGCGGTAAGTAATGAATACGCCCTTCCCATCAGATTCATTGGCGTTGGCGAGTCGGTGGAAGATCTCCGCGCCTTTGATCCGGTCCAGTTCGTAGAGGCTCTTTTCCAATAATTGCCTTGACTTTTGAGTACTTGTCGCCTAAGATTTCCCCGCAAAAGGTGAAATAATGAGTGATGACTTGTTTACTGAGCTTGAGAAACGCGTAGTTTCTCTAATTAACGTTGTCGATGAGTTGAAACTCGAGAACGTGAGGCTCAAAAACGAGAACGACCGGCTCGCTGCAGAGAAGGTCGGACTCAAATCGCGGATTGATGCGATACTCAAGAAGTTGGAAGGGGTCTGACGACTTGGTCGCCACACACAGCATCAGGGTTCTGGGGAGGGATCTCCAGGTAAAGAGCGTCGCGACACCCGAGCATGTGGCGCAGGTTGAGACTCTGGTCAACCAGAAGCTGGCGGAGGCTGAAGGCGCGGTCCCCGGCGGCGATACCCAGATGGTGGTGATCTTGGCCTTGATGAATTTGGCCGAATCCTGCCTTAACGCACAGAAAGAGTTGGCAGAAGAGCGGCGTATCTGCGGTGAGCGGATCGTCGGGCTCATTGAACGGCTGGACCGGCAATAGTTTTAGAGTTTCAGGTCTCTTGCGGGAGATTCAACATATAGCTGATTGGTTGTACGGTTGCAAAGCTTTGCCAGAACCTGCGTGGAGAAGACGGTCTCCTTCACGTTTGCTGATAGTAGCCTGAAGACGTTAAGCAGCATGTCCTGGGGTTAATGGCTGCATTTACATAAAGTTCAAATTTGGCGCTTCATTTGAACGCGGCCCAGTCTATCAAACCTGTCAACGCAGCACTGCTACACCCAACCACAATCTCCCTCCAAGAGCATCTGTCTACACGGACGTCCTACCGTCCACCCGTCTGTCTCGTTATAACATTTGGAACCTTATGCCTAAACGCGCCCACAGATCGACGGCGCTCGCTCGGCGCCGGGAATTGACTCCGTCGCAGGTTGCCTCCCTCAGTCAGGCCCTGCAGCGGCGCTTTCTTGAACTTCCCGAGTACCAGGCGGCCCGCGAGGTGGCGCTTTATGCGCCGATCCGGGGTGAAGTCGATACTGCCGCGGTAGCCGCGGCGGCTCTTGCCGCGGGAAAGAAGCTGCTTTACCCGGCGGTCGTCGGCGATGACCTCAAGTTTTGCCGCGTGGGGGGGCTTGGCGAACTCACGCAGGGTAGCTTCGGCATACTCGAGCCGAACGGTCCGGGGTGTGATCCGGCCGCAGCCGATCTTGTGGTGGTGCCGGGAGTCGCCTTCGATATGGAAGGGCGTCGCATCGGTTACGGCAAGGGGTATTACGATAGAGCGCTGCACCGTCTGGAGGGGAGCGGGAAGCTTGTAGCGTTTTGCTACGACTTCCAATTGCTTCAGGAGATAGTCGGCGAACCGCACGATGTGACGATGGATTTGATCGTCACAGAAAGTCGCGTGGTTCGCGTTAATAAACATATAAGTGAGGGGGAGCAACAGTGAAAATCGACATAACTATTGCCATATTGCTGGTGCTTGTCGCGGCCGCCATCGGCTACGTGATAGGCAACATCCTGCGCAAACGGCTCTCGGATTCCTTGGTTTCCGACGCGGAGACTCTGGCCGCCAAGATGATCGAGGACGCGAAGCGACAGGCGGACGTCGTGGCCATGGAAGCCGCGGTCCAGGCGAAGGATGTGGTTTACCAGGCGAAGGAAGAGCTTGAGAAGCAGTTCGAGCAGGAGAGCCGCGAGAAACGCAAGGATCTCCAGGCTCTGGAGAAGAGGCTGCAGCAAAAAGAAGAAAACCTCGATAAAAAGACCAACCTGTTTGACCAGCGCGACGCCGACTTCCTGAAGAGAGAGCAGGGGCTTGCGCAGCGCGAGCAGTCCTTGTCGAACAAGGAGCAGGGACTCACCCAGAAGGAAGAGAAACTCGACGCTCTCGTCGGCGAGCAGAAGGCCAAGCTGGAGCAGATAGCCGGCATGACCGCAGCCGAGGCCAAGAAGTACCTGATGGATTCCATGGAAGATGAGGCGAAGCTCGATGTCGCCAAGCTCATCAAGGCGATGGAGGAGGAGGCCCGCGAGACTGCGGACAAGAAGGCGAAGGAAGTGCTTGCCCTTGCCATGCAGCGTTACGCCGGCGAATACGTCGCCGAGCGCAGCGTTTCCGTCGTGACCCTCCCCTCCGACGAAATGAAGGGTCGCATCATCGGTCGCGAAGGGCGCAACATCCGGGCCCTCGAAGCCGCGACCGGCATCGACCTGATCATCGACGACACCCCCGAGGCGGTCATCCTCTCCGGCTTCAACCCGGTGAGGAGGGAAGTCGCCAAGCTCTCCCTGCAGAAGCTGATCGCGGACGGCCGCATCCATCCGGGCCGCATCGAAGAGGTCGTCGCCAAGTCGCAGGAAGAGATCGAGCAGGCCATGAAGGAAGCCGGCGAGCAGGCGGCCTTCGATCTTGGCGTGCACGGCATCCACCCCGAGATCCTGAAGCTGATCGGTCGTCTGAAGTACCGCACCTCCTACAGTCAGAACGTGTACCAGCACTCGCTGGAAGTGGCGTTCCTCTGTGGCATCATGGCCGCCGAACTCGGCATCAATGTGAAGCAGGCGAAAAGGGCCGGTCTTCTGCACGACCTCGGCAAGGCGGTCGACCACGAGATTGAAGGTTCCCACGCGGTCATCGGCGCCGACATCGCCAAGAAGTACGGCGAGTCGCCGAAAATCGTTCACGCCATCATGGCGCACCACGAAGACGAGAAGCCGTCCACGGTCCTGGCGATCCTGGTCCAGGCAGCCGACGCCCTCTCCGGTGCGCGCCCCGGTGCCCGTCGCGAAATGATGGAGACCTATGTGAAGCGTCTCGACGATCTCGAAAGGATCGCTACCTCCTTCGACGGCGTCGTGACCTCCTTCGCCATCCAGGCTGGTCGCGAGATCCGCGTCATGGTTTCCAGCGACCAGGTAACCGACGACCGCGCACTCGTGCTTGCCAAGGACATCGCCAAGAAGATCGAGACCGAGATGACCTACCCCGGCCAGATCAAAGTCAACGTGATCAGGGAAACCAGGGCGACCGAATATGCCCGTTAAGCTGCTGTTCATAGGTGACGTGATCGGGAAGCCGGGGCGCGAGGCGCTCTCCCGCGAGCTGCACCGCATCGTAGATCGGCACATGGTCGACCTCGTGATAGCCAACGGGGAGAACGCCGCAGGCGGTTTTGGCCTTACCGAGGAAACCGCCCAGGATCTGTTCAAGTGCGGTGTCCAGATGATCACCTCCGGTAACCACATCTGGGACAAGAAGGACGCGTTGGAGTACATCAAGCGTGAGGAGCGCATAGTGCGCCCTGCCAACTATCCGGAAGGGACGCCGGGCAAGGGAACGACCATTGTCAAGACCCCGGGCGGGGTAAAAGTCGGCATTCTCAATCTCGAGGGGCGAGTCTTTATGAACAACCTCGACTGCCCGTTTCGTTGTGCCGACAAAGAGATCGCCAAGCTGAAGGAAGAGACGCCGATAGTTTTTGTCGATTTTCATGCAGAGGCGACCAGTGAGAAAGTGTCGCTTGGCTGGTATCTGGACGGGCGCGTTGCCGCAGTCATCGGCACCCACACCCACGTGCAGACCGCAGACGAGCGCATCCTCACCGCCGGGACTGCTTACATGACCGATGCCGGGATGACCGGCTCCTTCGATTCCGTCATAGGGGTGAAGAAGGAAGAAGCGATCCAGAAGTTCGTTACCCAGCGCCCCTCGAAATTCGAGGTCGCCAAGAAGGATATCCGGATCAACGCGGTCATCATCGAGGTGGATGAGAAGACGGGCCTTGCGCGCAACATCGAAAGACTGAACATCGCCTGCGGCTAGCCGTTGCGGTATTGGAGTGACTGACCACCGAAGCCTTGTTTTTATGGTGGTGCTTGTCCACCGTAGCTTTGTGCCGCTGTGGTGCTTGCCCACCATAGCTTTGTGCCGCTGTGGGGATTGCCCACTGTAGCCTTGGCGAAGTGGGA
Source organism: Geomonas ferrireducens (assembly GCF_004917065.1). Classification (NCBI taxonomy): domain Bacteria; kingdom Pseudomonadati; phylum Thermodesulfobacteriota; class Desulfuromonadia; order Geobacterales; family Geobacteraceae; genus Geomonas; species Geomonas ferrireducens. The sequence goes on along the minus strand of NZ_SSYA01000006.1, from coordinate 1,717 downwards.
ATAACATTGGAGGGAAAGTGATGACCGTTGCAGAGCAAATGGAAGTTATCAAGAGGGGCGCTGTAGAGATTCTGGTGGAGAAAGAGCTCGTCGAGAAGCTCGAGAAATCTGCCAAGACCGGCGTGCCTCTCAAGATCAAGGCCGGTTTCGATCCGACCGCGCCGGACCTGCATCTGGGGCACACCGTGCTCTTGCACAAGATGCGTCAATTCCAGAAGCTCGGCCACGAAGTTTATTTTCTGATCGGTGACTTCACCGGCATGATCGGTGACCCTACCGGGAAGTCCGAGACCCGCAAGGTGCTCACCCGTGAGGACGTCCTGAAAAACGCTGAAACGTACAAGGAGCAGGTCTTTAAGATTCTCGATCCGAAGCTCACAAAGGTCGTGTTCAACTCCGAGTGGCTCGGCAAGCTAAACGCTTCCGATATGATCGGCCTTGCTTCCAAGTACACCGTGGCGAGGATGCTTGAGCGCGAGGACTTCAGCAACCGTTTCAGCAATCAGCTCCCGATCAGCATTCACGAGTTCATGTATCCGCTGGTGCAGGGGTACGACTCCGTGGCGCTCAAGGCCGACGTCGAGCTTGGCGGCACCGATCAGAAGTTCAACCTTCTTGTGGGGCGTGAACTGCAGAGGGAGTGGGGGCAGGCACCACAGTGTGTCATCACCATGCCGCTTCTCGAAGGGCTCGATGGCGTCAACAAGATGAGCAAGTCGCTTGGCAACTATATCGGTATCAACGAGCCGGCCGACGAGATCTATGGCAAGGTGATGTCGATATCCGACGAGCTGATGGTTCGTTACTACGAGTTGCTGAGCGATCTCACCATGGTTGAGTTCGAGCAGTTGAAGGCGGATCTGAAGAGTGGTGCGAAGCACCCGATGGAGGCCAAGAAGCAGCTGGCCCGAGAGATGGTTGCCCGTTATCACGGTGCTGACGCTGCCCAACTCGCAGACGACAATTTCGTGAAGCGTTTCAAGAACAACGAGACCCCTGATGAGATGCCCGAGTTCACCTTGAAGCCTGAAGGTGAGAAGGTGCTGCTGTGCAAGGTGCTTGCAGAAGCTCAGTTGGTTAAGTCCAACAGCGAGGGGCGTCGCTCTATCCAGGGCGGCGGTGTGAAAATCAATGGAGATAAGATCTCCGATGAGAACCTGGAAATTGCCTGTGCCGGTGAGTATGTCATTCAGGTTGGCAAGCGTCGCTTTGCCAAAGTACGTTTCGCTTAAGTTTTAAAAGCTAGAGCCGATACAGAGGGGGCGTGCTGAAGCATCGCCCCCTTTGTTATTGGTGACAGCCGCCGGCTTCAGTGGTCTATTGGGTCTCTTAGGTTGAGCGGGGCTCTTCACCAAGCAATTGCAGGCGCTTGGGCAGGCTGAGAAAAAACTAACAACAAACCCGTTGACGGGGAGGGGGGGCTTTTGTTATAACCACCCTCCGCTGACGCACAAGACACTTTCTGCTCAGCGGCCGACAAAAAAGCATTGACAGCCGAAACGGCCTTTGCTATAAAGTTGGACTTCGCAGCAACGACGTTCTTTTCAACCGAATATTTGGACCGGCAGTCACCGCAGGAAAGTTACGGCGGCAGCGAATCTGAGAAAGATTTAAGAAAAGAAAATCTTGACAGGTTGGAACGGTTCAGGTAGGGTGCTGAGTCTGTCGCAAACAGCGGCTTGGTCTTTGAAAACTAAATAGTAGACGAAACAGTAAT
>NZ_SSYA01000005.1 GCF_004917065.1 Geomonas ferrireducens | reverse complement strand
CCGATTCTAGTTTGAAACAACTGACTTACTTAAAAACCTACATTACTGTTTCGTCTACTATTTAGTTTTCAAAGACCAAGCCGCTGTTTGCGACAGACTCAGCACCCTACCTGAACCGTTCCAACCTGTCAAGATTTTCTTTTCTTAAATCTTTCTCAGATTCGCAGCCACCGCAACTTTCCCACGGTGACTGCCGGTCCAAATATTCGGTTGAAAAGAACGTCGTTGCTGCGGAGTCCAGCTTTATAGCAAAGGCCGTTTCGGCTGTCAATGCTTTTTTGTCGGCCGCTGAGCAGAAAGTGTCTCGTGCGTCAGCGGAGGGTGGTTATAACAAAAGCCCCCCTCCCCGTCAACGGGTTTGTTGTTAGTTTTTTCTCAAGAGACTTAAGCTATAACAATTGTTCGTGCGCAACCACCTTGTGGAGCTTGTGGACCTTGTGCACAGGAGATTACGGTGACGCTATTGCAACGGCGTGGCTCAAACGACCAAGGGCGATGCTTGCGCATCGCCCTTGGCTTTACTGCTATGGGTGCTGTTATCCCTTTACTCAGGCCTGTGCTGCTTTGAGGGCCTGGTCCAGGTCGGCGATAATGTCCTTCACGTCTTCAATGCCAATGGAAAGCCTGATGAAGTCGGGGCTCACCCCTGACGCCAACTGCTCTGCCGGGCTTAATTGCTGGTGCGTAGTAGACGCCGGGTGTATGACGAGGCTCTTTGCGTCACCGATATTAGCCAGATGGGACAAAAGCTTCACATTGTCGATGAACTTCGAGCCTGCTTCCACACCACCCTTGATGCCGAAGCCTATGATGGCTCCCGTGCCATTGGGGAGATACTTCTTCGCATTCGCATGATCTTTGTGGCTCGGCAACCCGGGGTAGTTGACCCAGCTCACCAGTGGATTCTGTTCAAGCCACTCGGCGACCTTCTGGGCATTCTCTACGTGACGCGCCATCCTGACGTGCAGGGTCTCAAGCCCTTGCAGGATCTGGAAGGCGTTGAACGGCGAAAGGCATGCGCCCATGTCTCGCAGCAGTTCAACCCTCATCTTGATGATGTAGGAGATGTTCCCCAGGGCATCCCAGAATTTGAGACCGTGGTAGGAGGGATCAGGCTCGGTGAACTCGGGAAACTTGCCGTTGTTCCATGGAAAGGTACCACCATCAACGACACAACCGCCGATACTCGTGCCGTGGCCACTCATGAATTTGGTCAGCGAATAAACGACTATGTCTGCTCCGTGCTGCAGCGGCTTGAACACATACGGGGTCGCCGCGGTGTTGTCCACGATATAAGGAATCCCTGCATCATGGGCAACCGTGGCAATCGCCTCGAAGTCGTCGACGTTGTTCTTCGGGTTCCCGATCGCTTCGCTGTAAACCAGACGGGTGTTCTCATCGATGGCTTTGCGGATGTTCTCCGGATCCGACGAGTCGACGAACTTAACGGTGATGCCGAGTTTCGGCAGGGTGTAATGGAAAAGGTTGTAGGTCCCGCCATAGAGATAACTGGTAGAGATTATGTTCTGGCCCGCGCTCGCTATGTTGAGCACGGCGTAGGTGGTGGCAGCCTGACCGGAGGCGACAGCGAGCGCTGCAACGCCGCCATCCAACTCCGCCACTCTTTTTTCAAGCACGTCAGTCGTCGGGTTCATCAGACGGGTGTAGATGTTGCCAAATTCCTTCAGCCCGAAAAGGTTGGCCGCATGCTCGGAACTTTTGAACACGTACGAAGAGGTCTGATAGATCGGTACGGCACGGGACAGGGTGGTGGGATCTACAGTCTGGCCGGCATGGAGCGCAAGGGTATCAAATCCGAATTCTTTTTCTGACATAATCTCTCCCGTCCTTTCTGAAGCTGTTTCGTAAAGAATATAGAGTGTTTTCTCTATAACGAAACTTCACCCTCTTTGTCAATAATTTTGGAATTAAAACTCCACCATTTCAGTCTGGTAGCCGTCCGTACAGCTCGGTGGCCCGCGAGAGCTTCGACGCAAGCTTTCCGGTGAAGGCATCCGCCGGGCACCTCCAACTCCAGTTGCCTCCCGCGACACCCGGCACGTTCATCCTCCCGGTACTCGGCAACTCGAGCAGATCCTGCATCGGTATGATGGCGTAATCGGCCACGGAAGCGAGCGCGCAGCGCACCATGTGCCACACGATGTCCGCACCGTCCCGATCGAAGTAGGCCAGTACGTTTTTCTGTTCCTTCCCCTTCAACGACTGAAACCAACCCATAGTGGTGTCGTTGTCGTGAGTCCCGGTGTAGACGACGCAGGAGCGAACGTGGTTGTGCGGCAGATACGGGTTTTCCGGGCCCGAACCGAAGGCGAACTGCAGTATCTTCATCCCCGGAAATCCGAACTGATCGCGCAACGTCTCAACTTCCGGCGTTATGATGCCGAGATCTTCCGCGATGATGGGGAGGCTCCCCAGTGCGTTTCTGAGGGCACGGAAAAGCGCCTCGCCCGGCCCCTTGACCCAACGGCCGTTGATCGCCGTCTTCTCCCACATCGGGACCTCCCAGAAGGCCTCGAAACCGCGGAAGTGGTCGATGCGCACCATGTCGTATAGGGAGAGGTCGTTACGCAGGCGTGCGATCCACCAGCCGAATCCCTCCTGGGCCATGCGGTCCCAGTTGTAGAGCGGGTTCCCCCAGAGTTGGCCGGTCTTGCTGAAGTAGTCGGGGGGGACACCGGCTACGACAATGGGAATTCCCTTCTCATCCAGGTGGAAGAGGTGCGGATTGGCCCATACATCGGCTGAGTCGTAGGCAACGAAGATGGGGAGATCCCCCACGATGGATATGCCGAGCACGTTGGCGTAGGTTTTGAGCTGCTTCCACTGGCGTGCGAATTGCCATTGCTGGTATTTCTGCTCGCCTATGGCACTCCCGAGTTTCTCGCTCCAAGTGGAAAGGGCTTCCGGCTCCCGCTTTGCCAGTGCGTCAGGCCAATCCTTCCAGCTCACCTCTTTGAACTGTTCTTTCAGCGCCATGAAAAGGGCGTAGTCGTGCAGCCAGAAGGTGGTATCGCAGAATTGCCAGAACTCCTCTTTGCGTTTTTGGGGCGCCTCGGCAAAGAAGCGGGCCGCTGCCTCCTTGAGCCTTGCCGACTTGTACAGTTCCGCCGCCCCGTAATCGACGCGGGTCGAATCCAGTTCCGGCCTGGCCTCCCCGGGGAGCAGGTCACCCTCGTCCTCAAGGGCTTCAAGGTTTATGAGCAGAGGATTTCCGGCGAAGGCCGAATAGCACGAATAGGGAGAGTTGCCGTACGCGGTAGGACCAAGGGGAAGGATCTGCCACAGGGACTGCCCTGACTTGTGGAGAAAATCAACGAACCGCTTTGCCTCGTCTCCGAAAGAGCCTATGCCGCCCGGCCCAGGCAAAGACGTCGGGTGCAACAGTATCCCACTTTTTCTCTTCCTCGCCATCCTCACCTCCATTACATTGAATTAAACACTCAGAATCCTTCTGGAATTTGAGCAGACACTACTATGACACAATTCACCTGCAATGCAATGCTCCAAAGCCTTTACCGCACTTTCAACACATGATATAGTGCCGGCCATGGAAACTATAAAGACTGCATCGTTCGAATCTTTGATGGAGCTGGCTGTACCTGATGGTGACGGGTACATCTTCACCTTGGATGGCGAGACTTTCCGGATCAAGGACACACTCGAGATCACCGGGATTGCTACAAGGAAAGGTTACATCATCATCTATTGAGCAAAAGGCGGTGTGTGTGAAGGCCAGTTTCGACTGCTCCGCTTCATGCACCTGCTGCGAGAATCTCGTCCACGCGTCGGCCGTCGAGGGTCTCCTCGTCCAAAAGGGCCAGCGCCAATGCGTCGAGTTTGCTGCGGTTTGCCGTTACCAGCTCCATTGACTTCCCTTCAGCGGCACGAATCAATGCCGCGATCTCCTGATCGATAAGCCAGGCCATCTCTTCCGAGAAGGTCTTTTCCTCGGCCAGCTTCATCCCCAAAAACGGATGTTCCTCCCCGCGCGGGAAAGTCATCGCCCCGATCTTCTCGCTCATTCCCCATTGACAGACCATCTTTTCCGCCAGCTCCGTCACGTGCTTCAGATCGCTTTGCGCACCTGAGGAGACGTCGTGAAAAACGATCCGTTCGGCGACCCTCCCACCCAAGGCGACGCAGAGCCGGTTCACCAGGTATGCGCGCGGGTAGTGGTATCGGTCGTCCTCGGGGAGTTGCTGGGTGACGCCCAGGGCCCGCCCTCTCGGCAGGATGGTCACCTTGTGCACCGGATCCGTACTGGGCAGCAGGCGAGCTACGAGGGCATGCCCTGCCTCGTGGTACGCAGTGATCCTTTTCTCCTCATCGGAGATGACCATGCGCCGCTCACCGCCCATTAGGATCTTGTCCTTGGCGCGCTCGAGCTCCTCTAGCCCGACGACCTGTTTGTTGTCCCTCGCGGCCAGGATGGCGGCCTCGTTGACGAGTCCCTCCAGATCGGCGCCGGTCATACCGGGGGTCCCCTTCGCGATGATGGCGAGATCAACGTCCGGGGTGAGCGGCACCTTCCGGGTGTGCACCTTCAGGATCTTCTCCCGATCACGCCAGTCCGGACGTTCGATCACCACGTTGCGGTCGAAGCGTCCGGGGCGCAGCAGGGCCGGGTCGAGGACGTCGGGGCGGTTGGTGGCGGCGATGACCACGACCTCGGTGTGCGGGTCGAAGCCGTCCATCTCCGACAAAAGCTGGTTCAGGGTCTGCTCACGCTCGTCGTGCCCGCCGCCGAAGCCGGCGCCACGGCTTCTGCCCACCGCGTCCAGTTCGTCGATGAAGATGATGCTCGGGAGCATCTTTCGTGCACCTGCAAAGAGGTCGCGTACGCGGCTCGCTCCCACGCCGACAAACATCTCGATGAAAGCCGAGGCCGATATGGAGAAGAAAGGGACCCCCGCCTCCCCCGCCACCGCCCGGGCAAGCAGGGTCTTCCCCGTCCCCGGAGGCCCGACGAGCAGCACCCCCTTGGGCACCTTCCCGCCGATCTGCTGGAACTTCCTGGGATCCTTCAGGTATTCGACCACCTCGCGCAGCTCCTGCTTCGCCTCCTCCATGCCGGCCACGTCGGCGAAGGTCACATCGATTCGCTCCGAGGTGTAGGCCTTCGCTCCGGAGCGGGCGAAGCCTCCCATCATGCCGGTAGGCCCCTGTTTCCGCATCCCTCTCATGACGAAAAGCCAGACCCCGATGATGATCGCCCAGGGGAGCAGGTAGAGAACTATCGAACCGAAGGCGGAATTTTCGGTAGATACAACATTCACGTCGACCCGCCGCGCGCTAAGCTCGGGCAGCAGGCTTGGGTCCTCCATTGAAGGGAGGGTGGTGTTGAAGGCCGCGGCACTGACCATCTTCCCTTTTTCCTCGACCGCGGTAGCCGGGACCGAGATGGGAGTACGAAACTGTCCCTTCGCGCTCCTCCCCCTGAGGATGAGGTTCTTCACGTTGTTGGCGGAGAGTTCCTGCCTGAACCTGCTGTAGGTAATCTCGACCCCGCGCTCTGCCGTCTGCTTCACCATCGCCCCGTAAAAGAGGTCAAGCAAGAGCACGAACAGTGCGGTGATCAGCAGCGGTCTCCAAAAGGACTGGGCCATGACCGGCTCCTGTACTCAGGGGGTAAAACGGCACCAGGGTATTCTAGCCAAGACGACAAGCATTACAAGTTTTTAATCTTTTAGCATGGGGTGGAGAGAGGAAGAAGGTGGGTGCATGGCGGGGGTGGAACAGAGCCGGGCGTGGCCGGGTCAGGGCTCCAGGCGGTAGCTGCCGAAGCCGAACGGAGCGCCCTTGCCGAGGTGGGTGGCAACGCCAAGCCGCAGGAGAAGGTGGAAGGGCTCCAGGTCCCCCTGAAACCGCGCCACCCCAAGGATCCCGGCGGGACGGCCGTTCCACGAGACGAAGCGGCAGTCGGACGCGATGGTCCGGACGTCTTCGCTGCACTGGGAAAGCCACCGGTAGTCGAGATCGGGCTCGTCTCCCTCGTAGTGATAGGCAAGCGACGAGACCCTGCGCATGAGCGAGCGTGCGAGATGCGCGAAGGTGTAGCTTTTGAGCAGACGGCCGTCCTGGACGAGCTTTAGCGGCGTCAGAAAGCGAAGGGAGAGCGTCTCGGTCGACAGCGGACCAGTCATGTCCGGGTCGAGCGAACCAAGTAGCGGCAGTGCGGGGTGATCCTGCCCCGCGACCACGCTTCGCGCCCCGCCCGAAGACTCGGCGTGCACCGCGACCACGGTCCCGCGTCTCGCCTCAATGAGAAAGCGCACCGCGGAAAGGTAGACGGCAAAATGCTGCACCGCACTCCCCACCAGCGTCAGGGACAGCTCGCAGGCAGCGCCCGCATTGGGGAGGGGCGGCAAAGCGGGAAACCGGAAGATGAAAGGAAGCGGCGGCTTCTGATGACGCCGCACCGCCTCCGGGTCCTTCGCTATCTGCTGGCCGAAGGTAACAGGGAAGGCGCAGCGCGCAAGGGCGGTACACCCCTGGCAGTCGCCCCTTTTGCAGGAGAGGGCCCTGCGGAAGGCATCTTCGAACTCGGAGCGGCCGGCGAAAAGGGCGTAGGGGTCGGAGATGTCGTCCCTTAGGACGAAGCTGAACCAGAGTCTCGCGTAGTGCAGTTCCAAGCGCGCCCCTACCCTTCCGTCTCGAGCCTGCGCTCAAGATGTTCCCGCACCTGCGCCAGGACCTCGCGGACCGGACGTTCATCCGGGAGCATGGCCGCAAAGCGGTCAAGGATGCCGCGCTCCCTGATCAGCCGCAGCGCCTTCAGGTAGTTGATGTCGTAGATCCAGGAGACCTGCAGCAGTTTGAAATCGTTGAGACTCTTTAGGGTGGAGAGATGGACCATCCGCCCGGCGGCGACGGCGGCCAGCGGTTCGGGGGAGCAGCCTGGCAGATCGGGAAAGCCGAGTCCCGCTGCCGAGGCGCGCTCCGATTCGGGGGCGTAGAAGTATTCGACGAAGACGCGCCAGATATCGAGCTTGTCGGCGTCGCGCAGAAGTCTCAGCAGTGCGTCGGTCTCGGCGGGAAGTCCATCCGGAACATGAAATGCATTGTGCATGCGTACCGCGGTGTCGACACGGGAGAGCTCTTCAGCGGAAAGGAATTGCAGCGGAGCGTGACTCTTCATGATTTGCGCGGAGAGGTGAGCGTGGTTCAGCGACTCGCTGTCCTTGAAGGTGCCGTAATCACGGTACTGCGGAAAGCGCCCCAAGTCGTGGCACAGAGCGGCCACTTCGGCAAGAACCAGGAAACGCCGAGGCATCCCTTGCGCCACGATGAGCGCATCGCGGCAGACGTTGCTGGTGTGCTGCTGCTTCAGGTCGTAGTTGCGCTGCACCGCCGGATCCCCGGTTCGAAAGGAATCGCAGTAGGAGGTGAACCAGTCGCGCAGCGGCGAGAGGTCCGGAAGTGCCGCCTCATCATTCATCGTGCATCTTCTTGACGATGTACTCCGAAAACTCCGCCATGACCTTCGATTCGTCCCCACCCTGGTAGGAGATGATGCTCCGCAGGTGGGCGAAGGATTCGACGTCCATCTTATCGAATGCACAGCCGATGCCGCCTGGAACGAGACGGGCAACGGTCCCCTTCACGTTGATGACGATCGGCTCGGCAGCCGAGGATAGATAGATGGTGACCTCAACGGGAGAACCGACCGGGATCTTCTCCTCGGTCTCCATATAAAGGCCATGCAGACTGATGTCGGTCACCTCGCCCTTTATGGCCACGCCTTCCGCCTGCAACAGCGCGGAAACCCTGAAATCAACCCGCGAGAAGTTACGCCTGTCGTTCATCATGTTCCCCTTTCGGACAGCCGGCGGAAAAAGGGGGCGCGTGGCCCCCTCTTTTTTGCCTGCTGCATGCTGCTAGTCCTCGAAGTTCCCCTCGGGCCCCTTGTCACGGGAGAGCCCCTTAGCCTGCTTGGGAAGCTGCTCCTTGGTCCACTCCGCCGGGTTCTCGATGCGCTTCCCTTTCGGGCCGAGATCGTAGGAACCGGCCTTGACGATGGCTTCGATGGCGAGCGGAGCGGTGTCGGCCGAATTGAAGACGTTGGTGATGAGGTTGTAGGCGAAGTCCTCCACCCTCTTGCACATCCGGTCGCGCACTTCCTTCGTCTGAGCCAGGAGCTTGTTCTCGAACGGGAGGTTCAGGTTCTTGTAATCCCCCTTCTTCCACCCCTTGGAATCAGCGAAGGCGACCATCTCGGCCCAAAGCTCCTCACTCATCCCCTCGCCCTTCACCTTGATGAAGTTGCCGTTCGCGTCGAGGTTGGCGTTGCCGTACTCGTTCACCTCGAGCCCCCAGGAGATGAACTGCAGCGCGGTGGCCACGTTCGCCTTGGTGGTGCGGGTGTTCTGGGCGATCTGGCGCAGCCTCTCGTAGCTGTTGCCGGAGGTTCCGTGCTGGGCGCCGTTCACGCCGTACGCCTTGATCGCCTCGTGGATCTCGGCGGTCAGGTCGACCTGGATGCCGGCGTCTGATGCCTCGATGCCGTGAGTGGTGCCGTTGTTGAGGGCGATCCAGTCCGGGAAGATATCATGTGCGTTCAGGCCGCGGATCAGGAAAAGCGCCTCGGGGACGGTGGAGAGCCCCTCCTTACCCTTGATCTCGCCGACCTCGGTCTCGAGACCGGCCCAGGCAGGGATCACGCTGTTCAGCTCGAGGTTGGCGAGAAGGTTCTCCTCGTCCGGCAGGTGTGAAGCGTCGATGGCGATGGAGGTGATGCCGGCGTCGAACATGCTCGGGATCTCGACCTTGGCGGACTTCACGTCCCCCTCGCCTTTGATGCCATAGTGGTCGGCGTGGATGGCGACCGGAATGGTGATGCCGAGCTCGTTGGCTACGGCGTCAACCTGGCGCGCCATGTTCCAGTAGTTGACCGGGCAGTAGGCCTTCTGCCCCCCTTCGCTCTTGGCGATCTCGATGATGACGGCAGCGTTGGCCTTCTGGGCTGCGGCGAGCACGCCGCGGATGACGAAGTGGTTGCGGCCGTTGGCGGCCAGGGCCAGGGCGTGTCCCTTGGCGTTCATGGCGCGGTCGATGACCTTGCCGCTTACCAGCAGTGCTTTTGAATTGGGGAAGAGTTTCGCTACGTTGGGGGGGCGCCCGACTTCAAGCGCTTTGACGAAATCTGAAGATGTTGCAGTCATATCTCCTCCTTTTGGTGGGAATATCAATTCATGGCAAAAAGCCGCTTCCTTATAGCATCTTAATCATGTAAAGGCAAGAGCCTTCGCTACCGATCCAGGATGAACTCCGTAGCCCCTCCTCCGCGGAACGGGCCACGTCCCAGGTACTCCCCACTCCAGTAGAGTGAGGCTTCGCCCGGAGGGAGGCCGGACTCGACTGCGGCGAAGGTGAAGCGTGCCGGAAGCCTGTCCCCGGTGGCGGCGGTGACGGCGAGCGGGTAACGGGCCAGGACCGGAAAATCGCCCCGCACCGTTTCCGCAGTCATCGATTGCGCCGCGCTGCCGCGCGACACGAAGCACTGCACCCCCTTCTCGCGCGGCGGAAGCTTCGCGTGCAGCAAAAGCTCGCCGCTTCCCTCTCCGGAGAGGCGAAGGTCGTAGCTCGGGGTCCAGCGCTCATCGCGCATCAGGTAGGAGACCCGCGCCTTGCTCCCGGTCACCCAGATGCGCGCCGAGGCCACCCCCTTGCCGGCGGCCGCGATCTCACGCTCCACGGCGTCGAGGACCAAGCGGCATTTGCGCTTGCTGCGCAATACCCCCTCCATCTGGCTCAAAGCGAAGTCGGTACCCTGCTGCAGGGCGGCCACCGGATCGGGGTTCGCCTTGGTCCTGCGCGGCGCCTTGCCGCTTTGCGACTTGGCCGCTGCGCTGAAGATCTCCTCGCGCCGGTCCAGTGCGGCCATCCTGTCGAGCAGTTCGCCCCGGCGCTCCTTGAGCCGTGCCAGTTCGCCGGAACGGCGCCGGTCCTGTTCGGCCGGCACCAGCTCAACCCGCAGCACCGATCCGCCCGGGGCCTTCACCCTGAGCGAGCCAGGAGCAAAGCTCTCCGGAAGAGGCAGCTCCGCATAGCCGCCGGGGGCACCCACTTCCTGCTCCACCCGGGCTCCGTCGGTGAAGTAAGTGACACTCTTCGTCCCGGCGAACGCCTGCCGGCAAAGCAGGGACGAAAGAAGGAGAACGGCGAGCGGGAGAAGGCGCATGCGGCACCTCGCTGACGGCTTGGGATGAAAAGACAGAGGACAACTTTACAGTCCTCCTTAAGCCATTGCAAGGAGCCGCGCCGCTTACTTCTCTACATCCAGAAGCTCCACTTCAAAGACCAGGGTCGCGTTGGGGGGTATCACCCCGCCTGCGCCGTTCGCCCCGTAGCCAAGCTGCGGCGGGACGACGAGCTTCCTTTTGCCGCCGACCTTCATGGACATCACCCCTTCGTCCCACCCGGGGATCACCTCGCCCGCGCCGATCCGGAATACGAAGGGCTGGCCGCGGTCGAGCGAGCTGTCGAACTTGGAGCCGTTCTCAAGCGTGCCGGTGTAATGGACGGTGACGCTCTTGCCCGAGGTGGGCGACGCGCCGGTCCCCACCACAAGATCGGTGTAGGAAAGGCCGGAAGCGGTGGTCACCGCACCGGCTGCACTTTTCTTTTCTGTCTTTTCGGCTGCCGCCAGCTTGGTCGGTTCCTTCTGGGAGCAGGCGGGTATGGCCACCGCCGCCATGAGCAGCAGCAGCACAAGGAACTTCTCAACGTTACGCATCAATCTCCTCCGTCAGGTGTGATTAATCGTTTTAATCCAGCAGGTGGACAAAGAGTCCGCTTCTGAGCTTCGGTTCGAACCAGGTTGACTTGGGCGGCATGATCTTGTCCTCGTCCGCCAGCGACATGAGCTCCTCGATAGAGGTCGGGAACAGGGAGAAGGCGACCATGTACTCGCCGGAATTCACCACCCGCTCCAGTTCCTCGACGCCGCGGATTCCGCCCACGAAGTGGATGCGCTGGTCGGTGCGCGGGTTGCGCACGCCGAGGACCGGGCTCAAGAGGTTGTCCTGCAGGATGGATACGTCCATGGAAGCGACGGGATCGTTTTCCGGGAAGGAGTCCTCGCGCGGGACGAGCACGTACCACTTTCCGCCCAGGTACATGCCGAACTGGTGCCGCTCGCCGGGCTGCACCGCGCCGGAGACCGGCGTCGCCTCGAAGCGCTCGCCGACGCGTGCCATGAACTCGGCGAAGCTGCGGCCGTTCAGATCCTTCACCACCCGGTTGTAGGGCATGATGGTCATCTCGTTGTCCGGGAAGATCACGGTGAGGAAGAAGTTGTACTCCTCGCTGCCGGTGTGCTTCGGGTTGGCGTCCTTTCTCAGGTCGCGCACCCGGCTCGCCGCGGCACTGCGGTGGTGGCCGTCGGCGACGTAGAGGGTCGGGATCGCGGCGAAGCTCGCGGTCAGGGAGTCGATGAGTGCCTGGTCGGCGATGTCCCACAGGGTGTGGGAGACGCCGTCGTCGGTGGTGAAGTCGTAAAGCGGCTCACCCTTGGTCACCTGATCGATGGTCGCGGTGATGGCCGGGGCGTTGCGGTAGGTGTAGAAGACCGGCTCGTCGTTCGCGTTCAGCGCATCGATATGCTTTACGCGGTCCTCCTCCTTGTCCGCCCTGGTCAGCTCGTGCTTCTTGATGGTGCCGTCTTGGTAGTCGTCGACACCGGCGCAGACCACGAGGCCGGTCTGGGTGATGTTGCCCATCTTCTGGCGGTAGACGTAGTAGCGCTCGGTGTCGTCCTGCAGCAGCACCCCTTCTTTCATGAACTTCGCGAGGTTCTCCCGCCCCTGGACGTAGACCGGGTCGGAGTGCACGTCGATGTCTTCCGGAAGATCGATCTCCGGGCGGGAAATGTGCAGAAAGCTCGCCGGATTGCCGGCCGCCATCGCCATGGCCTCCTGCGTGTTCATCACGTCATAGGGAAGAGCGGCGACCTTCTCCGCCAGATCCTTTTTGGGGCGCACCGCCTTGAACGGCTTGATAAATGCCATAACTGCTCCTGTCTTTTAATTCTCGTTCTACAATCTATGTTCTAGGTTCTGTGTTCTATGTTCTAGGTTGTCTCTGTTTCAGGTACTGCACTCTCATCGGCTTTTACCGGCGTCGGCTTAAAAGTATCGCTTCGCGCCGACGAACCTCTTCTGAAAGTAGGATTCGTCCATGGAACTCACCTTGATGTCGTCGCCGCGACGCGGGGCATGCACGAAACGGCCGTTGCCGACGAAGATGCCGACGTGGTTGATCTCGTCCGGGGAGCCCCCGAAGAAAACCAGATCGCCGTCCTTTAACTCCTCGCGCCCCACGGCGTCACCCACCCGGTACTGCTCGCGCGAGGTGCGCGGGATGTTGACGCCGCACAGGTTGTAGACGGCGCGCACGAAACCGCTGCAGTCCATGCCGTCCACCACGGTGTCCCCGCCCCAACGGTACGGGATACCGACGAAGCGCTCCGCGGTCCGGGCGGCGATCCCGCCCATGTCGCTGCGGTCGCGCTTCACCGGCTCTTCCTTCTTCTTCACGGGCTTCGCCGGCTTGGTGATCGAGGGGGCCGGCGCCTTCTCGATCACGGTCTCGCGCAGCGCGGCACTTCGCTCGGGCTGCGGCGCGGCGATGAAGTAGGAGCCGATGGTCCTCTCCTTCACGAGCTTCTGCGCCGCCTTGCGCGCATCGTCGCGACGGGGGAAGTCCCCGAAGCGCACGGCGTAGATGCCGTTTTCCCTTTTGAAGTAGAAGGCCTCGATCCCCTGGTCCTGAAGTTTTTTGGTCAGCCGCTCGGCGTTTTTCACGTCGGAGAAGGCGCCCACCTGGATGGCGAAGCCAACGCTCGTGAGCCCCGCACGCTGGGCGGCGCAGCCGGTGGCCGCGGGTGCCAGCAGCAATAGATATATGACAAAAAGCCTTACCGTCTTAAGCATTATCGTTCCTTGTCAGAGCTCCCGCCCCGTAAACCCACCCCTAGATGTCGCTCGTCTCGCGGCGCACGCCCATGAGGTAGGGGACCACGAAGTCGTCCAGCGCGCCGTCCAGCACGTTGTCGGGATTGCCGCTCTCGACACCGGTGCGCAGGTCCTTCACCATCTTGTAGGGATGCAGCACGTAGGAGCGGATCTGGCTCCCCCAGCCGATTTCCTTCTTCTCCCCGGCGATATCGGCCGCCTTCGCCTCGCGCTCCCTGAGCTCCAACTCGTAGAGCTTGGAGCGGAGCACCTTCATCGCGGTCGCCTTGTTCATGTGCTGGCTCCGCTCGCTCTGGCAGGCCACCACGGTGCCGGTGGGGAGGTGGGTGATCCTGATCGCGGAGTCGGTGGTGTTGACGTGCTGACCGCCTGCCCCCGAGGAGCGATAGGTGTCGATCCTCAGGTCGCTCTCCGATATCTTGATGTCGATGTCCTCTTCCTCGATGATCGGGAAGACGAACACGGAGGCGAACGAGGTGTGACGCCGGGCGGAGCTGTCAAAGGGCGATATGCGCACCAGGCGGTGGATCCCCGCCTCCGCCTTCAGATAGCCGTAGGCGAACTCGCCGGTCGCCGCGAAGGTAACCCCCTTGATCCCGGCCCCATCCCCTTCCTGGTAGTCGGTGATCTCGGTCTTCCACCCCTTCTTCTCGCAGTAACGCAGGTACATGCGCAGGAGCATCTCGGCCCAGTCCTGCGACTCCGTCCCGCCTGCACCGGAGTTGATGGAAACGAAGGCGCCCGAGGCGTCGTGCGGCCCGGAGAGCATGCGACGGAATTCCGCCTGGCTCACCACGGTCTCCAGTTGCGCGTTCATGGCGCGCACCTCGGCAAGGGTCGCCTCGTCCTCTTCCTCGCTCCCCAGCTCGATCAGTTCCTTAATGTCGCCGGCCTGCCGCTCGAGCGATTCCCAGGTGTTGACGTCCTTCTCCATGGCCATCCTGGCCTTGAGGACCTTCTGGGCATTCTCGGCATCGTTCCAAAAATCGGGGCGGGAGGTCACCTCTTCGAGCTCCTGCATCCGCTCCCTCTTGTCATCTACGTCAAAGAGACCCCCGGAGGTTGTTGATGCGCTCCACGAGCTCTTCTATCTTGGCTATTTCCTCTCTGAACATCGGTACGGCTCCTTATGTCGCATCGCCTTCAGGCGATATAGGTTTTTGTCAAAAAATCAGTCCCGCCCTCTGCGACGGTAGCAGGCGACCGCCATCCCCGCGCTCCCGGAGAGGCAGAGCAGCGCGAAGAGGTCGCCGAAACGGGTGTAGAAGGTCCCCCGCGCGCCGGTACGGATCTCCCCGGCCAGGGTTCCCTCCTGGAACAGCGGTGTAACCCCGCGGATGTGCCCCTTGCTGTCGATCACCGCGCTGATCCCGGTGTTGGCGGCACGCACCAGGGGGACCCGGTTCTCCACGGCCCGGAACACGGTCATGGAGAGATGCTGGTACGGTGCGGAGGTGCGCCCGAACCAGGCATCGTTGGTGATGTTCACCAGGAGCCCGGCGCCCTGCTCGACGTAGGCACGGGCGATTTCCGGGAAGATCCCCTCGAAGCAGACCAGCACGCCGAGCTTCCCCGCGGAAGAGGCAAGGAGCTGGGTGCTCTTGCCCGGAGAGAAATCGCCGACGCCGGTCACCAGCTTGTTCACGAACGGCAAAAGCGGAGCAAGCGGCACGTACTCGCCGAAGGGGACCAGGTGCAGCTTGTCGCTTCGTCCGGCCACGACGCCCTGCTCGGTGACGAGAAAGACGCTGTTCAGGTAGCGCACCGTTCCCCCCTCCTGCTCAAAGGCGGGGCTTCCCACCACGATGGGGCTCTTCAGTTCCCTGGCGAGGCTCTTGAGCCGCTCCGCGTAGGCGGGCTCCTGCTGCAGGAAAAACGGCATGGCGCTCTCGGGCCAGACCACGAGCGTCCCGGGCTCGCGGCACCCCTCGCGGGTCAGCCGCTCGTAGGTCTTCACGGTGGCGTCCTGCCAGGCCGGGGCCCACTTGACGTCCTGCGGGATGTTTCCCTGCACCACGAGCACCCGCTGCGTCACACCCCTGTCGGCACGGGTGAGCCGGGCGACGCCGTACACCATGGTGGCGGCAAGAAGCAGCACCAGCATGATGAGCGCGCGCACCGGGTAGGGCTTTTTGTGCCGCATGGAAACCCAGATCCGGTAAAAGACCACGTTGGCGAAGGCAACGAGGAAGCTCACCCCGTACACGCCGGTCAGGTCGCTGATCTGGATCAGCGGCAGGGTGCGGTATTGCGAGTACCCGAGGTTCGCCCACGGAAAGCCGGTGAACGCGTAGGAGCGGACCGCCTCCCCCGTGACCCACAGAAGCGGAAAGGAGCAAAGAAGCGGGATCCCGTTCTCCTCGCAGCGCCGCACCATCCACAAAACCGCGGCCGGGTAGAGCGCGAGGTATCCTGCAAGCAGAAGAAAGAGCGTGCCGCTCACGCTCCAGTGCAGCTTGCCGTACCCCATCATCACCACGTTCAGCCAGTACAGAAGTGCCGTGTAAGCGGCGCTGCCGGCGACGAACCCGAGCCGGAACCCGAGCCTCGGGGCGACGCCGTCGGCGGCGACAAACAGCGGCACGAAGGCGATCCACGCCAGCACCGAGATGCCGGGAAGCGGAAAGGAAACCGCGAGCAGCGCACCCGAGCAAAGCGCCAGCAGGTAGCGCCCCGCGGTCGTCGCGCCGGGGTTCACCGTCTTGCCGGTCACGACTCCTCGGACTCCCGTTCCAGCTCTTCTTTACGGGCGATGTGCACCTTCGCGATGCGGCGTTCGTCCGCTTCGAGCACGGTAAGTACCAGGGTCTCGCTCTCGATCACCTCGCCCGCCAGCGGGATGCGGCCGGTCAGGTGGAAGATGAGCCCCCCAACCGTCTCGAAGTTGTCCTTCTCGATGGAGACGTGGAAGTGCTCCTCCACCTCCTCGATGGTGAGCCTGCCATCGGCGACGATGGAGCCGTCCCCCTGCACCGAGAGGCGCTCGGTCTCCAGGTCGTACTCGTCCTGGATGTCCCCCACGATCTCCTCGAGCAGGTCCTCGATGGTGACGAGCCCCGCGGTGCCGCCGTACTCGTCGATGACCACCGCCATATGGACGCGCCGCTTCTTGAAGTCGTGCAGCAGCTCCTCCAGGTTCTTGGTCTCGGGGACGAAGAAGGGGGCACGGATCAGCTTCCGCAATTCGATGGCGTCGTCCGGCTCGCCCCAGTATCTCAGGAGGTCCTTCGCGTAGATGAGGCCGATGACGTTGTCGATGGTCCCTTCGTAGACCGGCAAGCGCGAGTGGCCGGAGGCGATGATCGATTTCAGCACCTCGCTCACCTCGTCCTGAATGGAAACGCAGGACATCTCCATGCGCGGCAGCATGATCTCGCGCACCATCGAGTCACCCAAGGTGAGGATGGAGCGGATCATCGCGTTCTCCTCCTGGTTGATGACCCCTTCTTCCTCGCCGGCGTCCATGATCTCCTGGATCTCGGCCTCGGTGACCTTCTTTTTGCCGTACAAGAGCCGGGTCAGGGATTCGATGAGCCCCTGTCCCTTGCGTCCGTTACCCTCTTCCAAGGATGTTTCTCCTTACTGTTGCTGCATTGTCGGTCAAGACGTTTCACCCGAAGGCGCGGAACAGCAGATGCACCGCCACGGTGATCGCCACCCCGACGAGCCCCCCCGCCACGACTTCCCTGGGACGGTGGATCCTCAAAAGAAGGCGCGAGTGGCTCACCATGGCGGCGAGGATGAAACAGAAAACCGTTATGAGCGGGTCCTGAGTGTGCAGCGCGACCGAGGTGGCGATGGAAAAGCCGACCGCCGAGTGGCCGCTCACGCCCCCCCCTTCGAGCGGGGTCCCGGTGCCGCCGCGCGCCTTCATGATCACCACGACGATGAGCACGAGGACCACCGAAACCACCATCCCCGTCTCCGTTTCGGTACCGATCATCTCGAGCCCCGTTCTCTGCCAGGGGAGCACGTACCTGGCGAGCACCAGGTACCCCATGATGGCGGTGCCGAAGGCCGCCACGAGCACGGCGCCCGCGGCGACATCTTTGGCGAGCTTCGCCAGCGGGTGGTACCCGGGCGAAATCATGTCCACCACGATTTCGACCGCCGTGTTCATGAGTTCGGCGAAGAGGACGAAGCTGACCGCCAGGGCGAGCAGCATGAACTCCATGGAGGAGACCCGCAGCAAAAGGGCGGTGAAGAGCACGGCGAGCGCCGCCAGGAAGTGGTAGCGCATGTGCTTTTGCGTGCGCGTCGCGTGGAGGATCCCCTCGATCGCGCAGTTCACCGAGTCGATGAAGCGGGTCGGCTTCATGCTACCGCTTTCCCAGGCTAGACAAGCCCTTCCTCGACGAGCAGGGCGAAGATCTCACGCTCTTTCGCCTCCATGCGGGCGGCCTCGGCCTCACCGCTTCTTTCGTGGTCGTAGCCGGTGATGTGCAGGATGCCGTGCATAAGCAGGAAGTACAGGCGGCCCAAAAAGGTGTCGCCGGACTCCTCGGCCTCGCGCGCCGCGGTGTCCACGGAGATCACCACGTCCCCCAGCACCTCCGGGTTGACGGCCCCGAACTCCCCTTCCTGCATGGCGAAGGAGATCACGTTGGTCGCCTTGTCACGCCCCAGGTACTCACGGTTCAGGACCCGGATGGCCCGGTCCCCGACGATGCTCACCGAGAGTTCCGCCTCAGGACATCCCAAGGCGTCTAAGATCCTCTGTGCCACCCTTCGCAGGTCCTTCTTCGCGACCGGTATCCGCCTTTGGCGGTTCGCTATCGATATCTTCTGGCTTCCTGGCAATCGTCTTCTCCTTGTAGGCGGGCTCGGGGTAATCGATACGCTGATGGTAGATCCCCACGAGTATCTGGTTGAAGCTCTTGGCTATCTCGTGCAGGTTTTTGAGCGTCAGTTCGCACTCGTCCAACTGCCCGTCGATGAAGATGTTGTTGATGATCTTCTGCACGAGCCCCTGGATCCTCGCCGGGGTCGGATCGGTGAGCGTGCGCGAGGCGGCCTCGACGCAATCGGCAAGAAGCACGAGCCCCGCCTCCCTGGTCTGCGGTTTGGGCCCCGGGTAGCGGAAGTCGCGCTCCTCCACCGGCGGGGAGCCCGGTGTCTCCAGCCCTTTCGCCTTCAGGTAGAAGTAGTTGATGATCGAGGTGCCGTGCGACTGACGGATGATCTCGATGATCGGCTGCCCCAGGCGGTGCTCCTTGGCGAGTTCGACACCGTCCTTCATGTGCGAAATCAGGATGAGCGCACTCATGCTCGGAGAGAGCTTGTCGTGGCGGTTCTCACCATCGCGGATGTTCTCGATAAAGTACTGCGGCTTCTTCAGCTTTCCGACGTCGTGGTAGTAGGCGGCGACACGGGCGAGCAGCGGGTTCGCGCTGATCGCCTCGGCGCCGGCCTCGACCATGTTGCCGACGAGTACGCTGTGGTGGTAGGTCCCGGGGGCCCGGATCATCAGCTCGCGCAACAACGGCGAGTTGAGGTTCGCAAGCTCCAGAAGCTTGACGTCGGTGGTGTACTGGAACACCGCCTCGATGAGCGGAATCATGCCGGACACGTAAGCCGCGTTGATGAAGCCGCCCAAGAAGGCGAAGACGATGCCGTAAACCGGTTGCAGCGAGATCGGGCTGTCGTTGTAGACGTGGAAGCAGACGGCGAGCGCCATGTTCACCGCGCTCACCTTGAGCCCCGCGCTGTAAATGGTCCCACGGTCCTTGCACTGGCGCACGCCGTGAGCCCCGACGATGCCCCCCAGAAGTGCATAGACGACGACCTGGAGCGAGTTGTTCAACATGATCCCGGTCAGGGGCGCGGTGATGGCGCAGTAGACCAGGGCGACCTCGGAGTTCAGGATGATCCTGACCACGATGGCGGAGGCCGCAAAAGGGAAAAGGTAGAAGTAGTTCGCCGTGTCGATGGAAGGGAAGAGCCCCCCCATGGCGGTGGAAACGGTGGAGACCAGCTTCAGCACCCCGAAGTTCACCACGGTGAGAAGGGACAGTAACAGGATGTCCTTGTTGCTCGGGTTGAATTTCCTGATGTTCTTGCGACCGAAGCGGAAGGGGGCGTAACAGAGCACCAGGATGAGCCCGAAGATGCCGAGGCCGGTGAGGATCGGGGCGCTGTTGCGCGCACTGAAAACCCGCTCCAGCTTCATGGCCTGCTCGGAGGTGACCCGCTCGCCGACACGGACCAGCATCTCGCCCCGCTTCATCTTGAAGAGGACAGGACGCACCGCTCCGCGAGCCTGGCTCTTCTTCTCGTCGGTGCCGTTGCGGTCGAAGGTGAGGTTCGGGGCGATCATGCGCAGCGCGAGCCCCTTCAGGGTCTCGAGGTCACGGGGAGAAGCACCCTGGGTAAGGGTCATCCCTAAAAAGGCGCGGCGCGCCCCGGCGAGATCGAGGCTGGCGGAGTAGTCCCCTCCCGCCACGTCCTGCTTGGTCGTCTCGTCCACCACCACGATGCCGTGGCGCAGGTCCGCGGCGAAGTGCCCCTTGTCCGCCACGATGCGCTGCCGGTACAAGGGGGCTAGCTGCCGCCCGAGGTCGGAGAGGAAGGCGCGCTGCTGCCTGACCCGCGAGAGCGCGGCCAGTTCCTGCGCAGAGACGTCCACGCCGACCGCCGCGATCACCGCCTTGCGCCTCGCCTCGCCGTGCAGGGTGGCGTCGTCCATCAGCTCGAGGGCGTCCTCCAGACGGCGCACCAAGTCTATGTTGCCGTTGGGTGCAAGCGTATAGACGAAGGGGGCGGCAGCTTCGGCCTCGGCACGCTTCTTCTCGGTGAGGAGCAGGTCCTCGATGAGATAGTCCTGCGTGGCGCGGATGTCGGAGGTGGCAATATCCCCCTCCCGGTAGTGCACCGAGAGGAACTGCGGGCTCGGGATGATGAACAGGGTGAGGAATAAGGCGGTGAGGAAGAGCATGATGAAGCGGCTGCGCTTCTCATACCGGTCGCAGGTGAAACCTTGCGCGACCGCTTCCATCCAGCTGTCACACAACCGGATCAGCGAACTCTTCTGAATTGTCTGTTTATCGCCGCTTTCAGTGGGCATTATTTCAATGGTTCCCGTGTCGTAAGGACAGAGACTGCAAGGCTAGCAGCAAGGGCACAATATATCCCTTTTATTCGATTACTGTCAATCTAAACGAAATCTCTGGAACCGCTGTCACGACGGCATGTTAGCAAATTTTTACAAAAGTTCCTTCCCTTTGGGGGCGGTTATGTTATATAACGGAACTCCATTAAGACGGGCGGTGCCGCCCGTTCACAATCCAAAATCCATTGCAGGGAGGGGAGAGATGAGCCAGATAACCGACGTTTACGCCAGAGAAATCCTTGATTCCAGGGGAAACCCGACACTCGAGGTCGAAGTGTTCCTGGATTCCGGTGCCATGGGTAGAGCAGCGGTTCCTTCCGGCGCATCTACCGGTGAGCGCGAGGCCCTTGAGCTGCGCGACGGCGACAAGGGGCGTTACCTCGGCAAGGGCGTCGAGAAGGCAGTCTCCAACGTCAACGACATCATCGCCGACGAGATCACCGGCATGGACGCCACCGACCAGGTAGGCATCGACAAGAAGATGCTCGAGCTCGACGGTACCGAGTTCAAGAGCCGTCTCGGCGCCAACGCCATCCTCGGCGTCTCGCTCGCCGTGGCCAAGGCCGCGGCCGACGAGGTGGGTCTGCCGCTGTACCAGTACATCGGCGGCGCCAACGCGAAGGAACTGCCGCTGCCCATGATGAACATCATCAACGGCGGCGCGCATGCCGACAACAACGTCGACATCCAGGAATTCATGATCATGCCGGCGGGTGCGAAGAGCTTCAAGGAGGCGCTCCGCATGGGCGCCGAGATCTTCCACGCCCTCAAGTCGGTCCTGAAGGGTAAGGGCTACAACACCGCGGTGGGGGACGAGGGGGGCTTCGCGCCGAACCTCAAATCCAACGAGGAGGCGCTCCAGGTGATCATGGAGGCCATCGTGAAGGCGGGCTACAAGCCGGGTGAGGAAGTCGTCCTCGCTCTCGACGTCGCCTCTTCCGAGCTCTTCGAAAACGGGGTGTACACCCTGGAGAACGAGACCGAGTCGAAGAAGACCGCCGACCAGATGGTCGACTTCTACGAGAACCTCGTCAACAAGTACCCGATCATCTCCATCGAGGACGGCATGGCCGAAAACGACTGGGATGGCTGGAAGAAACTCACCGACCGCCTCGGCAAGCGCATCCAGATCGTGGGCGACGACCTCTTCGTGACCAACCCCTCCATCCTTAAGGAAGGGATCAAGAAGGGGATCGCGAACTCCATCCTGATCAAGCTGAACCAGATCGGCACCCTGACCGAGACCCTCGACGCCATCGAGATGGCCAAGCGCGCCGGTTACACCTGCGTCATCTCGCACCGCTCCGGCGAGACCGAGGACGTGACCTTAGCCGACCTCTCCGTCGCGGTCAACGCAGGCCAGATCAAGACCGGTTCGCTCTGCCGCACCGACCGCGTCGCGAAGTACAACCAGCTCCTGAGGATCGAGGACGAGCTCGACGAGGTCGCCATCTTCAGGGGACACGACGTGTTCTACAACGTGAAAAAATAGGGGCACGCGATCGCTCCCGCGCTTCCCGGTTACATCGAGGGCGCACCCACCAGGGTGCGCCCTTTTTCTTTGCCCCTGGCGCCCCCGGATTCCCTTGCGCCTTCTTCCTCATGAAGGTATACTCCGTCCCATGTTAACCTACCAGATAGCGGCCAAAGACCACCTGCGGCGCGTGGACAGCTTCACGCGAAACCTGCTTCCGAGCGCCCAGTTCTCCTACATCAAGAAGCTCATCTCCTCCGGGCACCTAAAGGTAAACGGCGCCCC
This sequence comes from Geomonas ferrireducens, assembly GCF_004917065.1. Taxonomy (NCBI): domain Bacteria; kingdom Pseudomonadati; phylum Thermodesulfobacteriota; class Desulfuromonadia; order Geobacterales; family Geobacteraceae; genus Geomonas; species Geomonas ferrireducens. The sequence continues at coordinate 23,063 of NZ_SSYA01000005.1, read as the reverse complement.
CGCCGCCCCCGGCGAGCTGCTCCGCCTGGGCGACCAGATCACCATCAAGGAGAGTTCGAAGACGACGGCGCTTCTCGCCCGCCTCACCCCGGAGCTCGACATCCTCTTCGAAGACACCTGGATCCTCTGCCTGAACAAACCAGCAGGTATTGCCGTGCATCGCACCGAGGACCCGGAGGAGATCACCCTGGTAGATCTCGCCGAGGCCCTGCTCCAAAAGCGCGACGGCTCCGGAAAGCTCAGGCCGGTCAACCGGCTCGACAAGGGGACCTCCGGCGCGATCATTCTCGCGAAGAGCGCGGTCGCCGCCGGCATGTTCGGCAAGATGATCCAGGAGGAAGGGCTCGGAAAGCTGTATCTTGCGGTGGTGGAGGGGAAGCTGCAGAAACAGGGGACCATCGATGCCGCCCTGGACGGCAAGGAATCGCAGACGAGCTACGTGAGGCTTTTGCAGGGGGGCGGGGTTGCCCTGCTGGCGGTCTATCCGCTGACCGGCAGAATGCACCAGATAAGACAGCACTTCAGGATGATCGGACACCCGATCCTCGGTGACAAGCGCTACGGCGGCAGGAGCCTCACCGGCTTCGCCGGCCATGCGCTCCATTCCTTCCGCACAACACTCATGCACCCGGCCACCGGTGAGGAGATCGACGTCCCGGCTCCGCTTCCCGAGCAGCTGCTGCGTCTCGCCTCCCGTTTCGGCTCCATGGGGGAGGAAGCCCTCCTGTCAGCGCTCGGCGAGATTCCCGCAGCCGAGGCAGCAGCCCTTTCCTAATCTCCCCAACCTTTGGCCCCGATGAGGGGAACGAATCGGACCCCGCAGAGCTCCTCGTAGCAGAGCTCTCCTCCCGCCAGGCGGCGCACCCGCACGAGTTCCTGCAGGTGCGGGCTGCGTCCCACAGGTATCACGAGCCTCCCCCCCGGGGCGAGCTGCTCCAGCAATGCGTCGGGCACTTCGGGCGCCCCGGCGGTCACCACGATGCCGTCGTAAGGGGCGTGTTCCGGCCATCCCAGCGTCCCGTCGCCCAGGTGCACCTTCACGTTGCGGTAGCCCAGCTCACGAAGCCGTTCCTCCGCGCTGCGCGCCAGGTACGAAAGGCGCTCGACAGTGAACACCTCGGCAGCGCAAAGACTCAGCACGGCGGCGGCATAGCCCGAGCCGGTACCGATCTCCAGCACCCTCTCGGCCCCACCGAGTTCCAGGGCCTCGATCATGTAGGCGACGATGTACGGCTGGGAGATGGTCTGTCCCTCCTGGATCGGCAGCGGGCCGTCCTCGTAAGCTAGAAACTCCATCTCCGGCGGCAAAAACGACTCGCGCGGCACCTCGCGCATCGCCTTCAGCACGGCGCCGTCCCTGATGCCGCGCCCGGCCAGGTGATCGGTCAGCATCCGCTCTTTCCTCGCCATCAGTTCTCTCTTGAGGTCGCTGGTCATGGCATCCTCCCGAAGGCGCAATGTTACCACAGGGACCGGCCGTCTCAACCGCGCCTTCCCGGAGGCCTGGGACTGGACCTGGCAGCCGACAACGGCGCACAGCCAAGTATCAAGCAATTGCGGCAAATGAATTAGAACCCGCCAATACTACACCGCAACACCTCACACTCAACCTGTTGACTCTTATATGGGGCAGGCGTAGACTTAAATCAGATGAAAGGGCTCTTTGAAAAAAGCTCTGGAGTACAGGTAGAGGTGGCGTGAGGTACCCTGATTATTCCACACTTATGATTTCCCAGGTTTCAGACGCGGTGTGCAGTTCCCGATGCTTTTACGGAATTACCTGAAGCGTTTTCCGGGGAGATGCTTCACAAAAGAGCGTGGTCTCACATAAACCTTTACGGCACTTTGGAGCTAGTAACTGGCGCGTACGGAGATCAAGCCGATTGGCCTAAAATAATCTCATCCGCCATGCGCGTAAAAACCGCTTCAAAAAGGGGAAGGAACCTGGAGCAACGGGCAACACGGTCCCGCCGGAGCGCGTTCTCCGCCCCCGGCACCCACCTTCCACCGACGGATAGGGGTAAAGGATCTCATAAAGTGGCGCCAGTTACATTTTTCCAGGCCCGGTGCATCAAGCACCGGGCCTTTTTCGTGCCGCAAACCGGACCAACGCCATGCAGCGGTGCAAGCGGGTGCTATAATGGGTGCGCGCTAATTATGGCGAATCTAAAAGGATGGAGGTTGCCATGCCACGCGGAGCCAGAATTACCATGGAGGAAAAGGGACAAATGACCGCCCGCAGTCCTGAACCTTACCAGCCCAAGCGCGGGCTGCCGGACGGGACCGTATGCAAGGGGTGCGGCATCGTCTACCACAACAAACGGTGGCAGATAGTGGAGGGAAGCGTAGCGGCACAAAAGGGCGACGTCCTATGCCCCGCCTGCCAGCGCATCGTCGGAGAAGACCCCGCCGGCGTGGTGACGCTCTCCGGGCCGTACCTCGCGCAGCACCGCGAAGAGATCATGAACACGGTGAAGCAGCAGGAGGTGAAGCACCGGGAAAAGAACCCGCTCGGGCGCATCATGGAGATCAGGGAGGATAACGGCGGTATCGTGGTGACCACGACCGAGGACAAGCTGGCGCAGAAGATCGGGCGCGAGCTTTACAAGTCGCAGCGCGGCGAGCTTCACTACAAGTGGAGCCACGACCAGCGCATGGTCCGGGTCGACTGGACGCGCTAGGAAAGCGCACTGTGCGGAAAGAAAAAGCCCCTCTCGCCAGGCGAGAAGGGCTTTTTTCGTGGGTGAGTTGCCGATGGATGTGACTTGCTACCCGCGTCGCAGCGGCTCGAAGAGGTACTCGAGGCCGTTTGCCTTCACCTCGTACATGCATGCGAGCATCGCCCCGAGCTCCCCTCCGGGGAACCCCTTCTGCCTCATCCATACGAGATAAGGCTCGGGAAGGTCCACGAGCAGCACGCCGGCGTACTTCCCGTAGGGCATCCTGGTGCGGGCCAACTGCAGCAGCCGGTCCGTATCAGGGAAAAGCTCCTCCACGGGCTACCCCTTAAGCTTCGCCTTGAGCAGGTCGCCCAGGGTCCCCATTCCTTTGGGGGCCTCGGAAACGGTCTTCTTGTAGGCGTCCATGCTGGCGGTCTGCTCTTCCTGAGCGCGGCTCACGGAAGCAAGCGACAGGGAGATCTTCTTCGCCTCGCGGTCCACCGACTCGACCTTCACCTCGACCTCCTGCCCTTCGGCAAGGACCTCGCGGGGGTGCTGGATCCGCTTGCCGGCGCCGAGTTTAGAGATATGGATGAGACCGTCCACGCCCGCTGCCAGGGTGACGAAGGCGCCGAACGGGGTGAGCCTTGCCACCTTGCCGTTTTGATAGGAACCTTCCGGGAACGCGCCCGCCGCCTCTTCCCACGGGTCGGCCAGGGTGTCTTTCAGGGAGAAGGAGATGCGGTTCTTGTCCCAGTCGATCCCCTTGATCACCACCTCGACTTCCTGTCCGACGGAGAGCACGTCACTTACGTGATTCACGCGCGCCCAGGCAACCTCGGAGACGGGCAGAAGCCCCTCCACCGCCCCGATGGAGACAAAGGCGCCGAAGTCGCGCAGCGAGGTGACGGTCCCCTTCACGCGGTCGCCGACCTTGAGGGTTTCCTTGAGCGCCTCTTTCTGCGCCTGCTGCTCCTCCTCGAGGAGGGCACGGTGCGACAGCACGATGTTGCGCCCCTTCTCGGAGTATTCCATGATCTTAAACGACATGTGCTTGCCGAGAAGCGCCGCGGTGTCCTCGACCCTTCTCAGGGCGATCTGGGAGAACGGACAGAAGGCACGCGAGCCTGCCACCTTCACCTCGAAACCACCCTTCACTTCCTTCTCCACCACGCCCTCGACCGGGATGCCGGCTGCGAAAGCTTCCTCGAGCTGCGCGTTGCCTGCAGCCTGGCCGCTCCCCGCGCCAACCTTGGTGGTGAAACGCATCTCGTTGTTGCGCGAAGAGAGGAACCAGGCGGTGACCTTGTCGCCAACCTTGACGGTCACATTGCCGTCGGCGTCGAGGACTTCCTTGATGTCGAGGATCCCTTCGCCTTTGCGGCCGGTATCCAGAAAGACCCAGTCCTTGGCGATTTGCAGTACGGTCGCCTCGACCTTGGCACCCGGCTCAAGCCGGCCGGCGTCCTTCTGGCTCCGCTCGAACAGATCGGCAAAGCTCTCCTCTTCGTTTTCCATCTCTTCCCTGTGATCGATATCCATTTAAATACCTCTGAACGTTTTGTTGCGCTTTAGCACCAAAGGAGCATACAGGGGACCCCGTACCCTTGTCAACTACTTGAGCTGCTTTGAAAGATCTTTCTGGCGCTCCGCTTCGGCTTACAGAGTAGGGGGATGGGAACCAGGGGGCGCGGAAAGAAAGAGGCAGCCACGAAAAGTAGTTAAAGCCTTTACGTCCCTGCTCCGATAGGAATGAAAAACAGCCACAGTCACGGATGAAGGAGAGACCGATGGGCGTGCTTGTCTGCTACGACGATTTCACCTACGACGTCATCAACGATTATTACCTCGAACACCTGCTGGAGACCGGCTGCATCCTGGGCTATGACAGATCGGAGCACTGGGTGAAACAGGAAACGGCGCCTGCCGCGCCGTCTCTTCACTCTTGCGCGTCCGGTTCAGCCTGAGGCGAAAGACCGCCGTTCCCCTCCCCCAGCGCGCCTCCTCATGCCCGGCAACCCCGAACAGGTGTGGTAACATCTCCAGGGTGCAGCGTCAGCCGAGCATAAGACGGAGGAACCATGAACGTACCAGCCGCGCTCAAGCGCATTTCCGACACGATCTGGGAGCTCCCGGTGAGCTACAAGACGGGGATGCTCGTCCCCGCGAGGATCGTGGCCAGCGAGAAGCTCGTCAATGAGATGGACGCCGGCGTCTTCGAGCAGGTGAGCAACGTCGCCACCCTCCCCGGCATCCAACGCTACGCCTTTTGCATGCCCGACGGGCACTGGGGCTACGGCTTCCCCATCGGCGGGGTCGCCGCCATGGATCCCGGCTCCGGGGTGATCTCCCCGGGGGGGATCGGCTTCGACATCAACTGCGGCATGCGTCTCGTACTCACCACCCTCACCGCCGAAGAAGTCCAACCAAAGCTCCACCAACTGGTCGACCGCCTCTTCGCCCGCATCCCGACCGGCGTGGGATGCCAGGGGTTCGTGAAGCTAAAGCACGACGACTTCCGCAACGTGGTGCAGCAGGGTTCGCGCTGGTGCCTTAAAAACGGCTTTGCGACCGAGCAGGACCTGGAGATGACCGAAGAGGGGGGATGCTTTGCCGGTGCCGATCCATCGCACGTAAGCGAGAAGGCGATCGAGCGTGGTTACAACCAGCTCGGCACCTTGGGGAGCGGCAACCACTACTGCGAGATCCAGGTGGTGCGCCCGGAAAACATCATGGCCCCTGAGCTCGCCGACGCCTTCGGTCTCACCGCCGTCCCGAACCAGGTCGTCATCATGTTCCACTGCGGCAGCCGGGGGTTCGGCCACCAGGTCGCCACCGATTACCTGAAGCTCTTCCTCTCTGTCATGGAAAGAAAATACGACATAAAAATCGTCGACCGGGAGCTTGCCTGCGCCCCCTTCCATTCCCCGGAGGGGCAGGCCTACTTCAGCGCCATGAAGTGCGCGGTCAACATGGCCTTTGCCAACCGCCAGGTGATCCTGCACCGGATCAGGGAGGTCTTCTCGGACGTCTTTCACGCCTCTCCGGACGAGCTCGGTTTGCGCATGGTCTACGACGTGGCGCACAACACGGCGAAGCTCGAGCGGCACGCCGTGCACGGTGCAAAAAAGGAGTTCTTGGTGCACCGCAAGGGATCGACGCGCGCCTGGCCTCCCGAAGGGGAAGGGCTGCCGGAATGCTACGAGAAGACCGGGCAGCCGGTGATCATCGGAGGGAGCATGGAGACCGGCTCCTACCTCCTCGCGGGCATGTCCAGCGGTGCCGAGGCCTTTTTCACCACGGCGCACGGCAGCGGCAGGACCATGAGCCGGCACGAGGCGAAGAAGAGCTTCAGGGGAGACAAGCTGCAGCGCGACATGGAGCAGCGCGGCATCTACGTCCGTACCGACTCCTTCGGGGGGCTCGCCGAGGAAGCGGGAGCCGCCTACAAGAACATCGACGAAGTGGTGGCGGCAACCGAGTTGGCCGGGCTTAGTAAGCGCGTCGCGCGTCTCGTACCGATCGGGAACATCAAGGGGTAGCGGAGGGGATATGCCGTTTGAATACCGCGGGGACATAGCACACGCCGACATAGCCTTCGATGCCTGGGCGCCGACCCTGGAGGAGCTCTTCAACGAGGCGGCGCGGGCGACCATGCAGGTCATGGTAGAGAACCTGGGCGAGGTGCGTCCGGCGCAGACGCTCGAGGTGAAACTGGAAGAGGAAAACGAGGAGATGCTCCTCTTCGACTTTCTGAACGAGCTTATCTTCTACAAGGACGCGAGGCGATTGCTGCTGCTTCCCACCGAGGTGAGCGTGGCCCCCGCGGACGGCGGTTTCGTGTTGCGGGCGAGGCTTTCCGGTGAGGAGATCGACGTCGTCCGGCACCAGATGAACACGGACGTGAAGGCGGTCACCATGCTCCGTTACAAGCTGGAACAGGTGGCCAATGGGTGGCGGGCAACGGTGGTGCTGGACGTTTAACCCCCCGCCTCGACGGTAAAGGCGGGGTCCACGATACGTTCGCTACGACAGACCGGGCAGCGCCCCGGCTTTTTCACACGCTCCCTTTTCTGAAAGGAAAAACCGCACTCCAGGCAGCGGGACGGGGTTACCACCAGCTTGCCATGGAGTGCGGCTTTTATATGTTCGAGGTGCTCCAGCACCTCCTTCTCGGATATCCCCACCGCACCGGAGAGCTCCTTCGCGGTGAGCGTCTCCCCCCGTAGCAGCGCAACCAGCTCCCGGCGCACCGTCTCGTAGCGCCGCACCGGGACGAAGGGCTGTTTCGGTCGCTCCTTCACCCGGTTACCACCAGGTGGTTCACCACCTCGTTCACGCCGAGCACGTACCAGACGTCCGACTCGGCGGCCCTCCTGTTGTTCGGCGTAGGCACCGTTCCCTCGAGGGTCACGACCCCTTCCTTGCTCCGTACCGTGATTTGCGAGGCGTTCACCAGGGGATCCTTCTCCAAGACGATCCTGATCAGGTCGACCAGCTCCTCGTCGTTTTCCTCGGTGTCGGACCAGACCTCGATCCCGTTCACCACGTCCCTGGAGCCGGGGACCCACCAGGCGAGCACGCCGGCGAGGCGCTTGTGCGACACGCTCTCGGCCCTGCCGTTCAGGACGACGACACCGTCAGCGACCTCAACCTCGATGACACGCTCGAGCCCTCTTTGCGCGGTGCCGCGCACCTCCTCCAGTTCCTGCTTCACCACCGCCTGGACGGCGTACTGCATGAAGGCCGGCTCGCTGGAAAGCGCGTTGCAAACGTGGTCCCTAATGGCACCGTCCTCCATCGGCTCGGAGGGCTCGACGCGCAACCGGTCCACGATGCCGTTGACCGGCGCGGGACGCGCGGCGATCTCGAGGGCGAGCTTCTTCGCGGCGATCCCACCAACTTCGCCCGAGATGGTGACCACGCCGTCGGCAAAAGCAAGCTCGATGGGGTGCCCGTGCAGGTTCACCCGTGCTTCCCTCTCCAAGGCGGCACGGATGGTTCCGACAACCTCTTCCGCTCTAATCATGTTCTCCCCCTTTCCCGGCTGTCCGTGAAAGAGCACGTAGCCAGGTCCCCATGTGACGCACTGCTTCGGTGCATTAATAATAGGCCAGGCGACAACGGGAAGATTGTAGCACGCGGCAGGGGGTTGTCGAACGGAAGGAGGGAGTGGGGATAGGCGGAAAACGGCGGCAGGGTCGCTGCCGCCGGCTTTTTAGAGGATGCGGTTCAGGAAGGACTTGATGCGGTCGTGTTCCATCTGGTTGGCGAAGAAGTCCTCGGGGGTACCCTGGGCTACGAAGGAGCCCTTCTCCATGAAGATGACCCGGTCCGCCATCTCCTTGGCGAACCCCATCTGGTGCGTGACGATGATCATGGTCATCCCTTCCTTGCCGAGGTCGCGGATGGTATCGAACACCTCGCCGATCAGCTCCGGGTCGAGCGCGGAGGTCGGCTCGTCGAAGAGCATCAGCTTAGGTCTCATGGCAAGCGCCCGGGCGATGGCGACGCGCTGTTTCTGGCCGCCCGAAAGGGTCGCCGGGTAAACGTCGCGCTTGTCGGAGAGGCCGACCTTGGCCAGCATGTCGAGCGCGATCGCGCGCGCCTCCTGCGGGCTCTTCTTCTGCACGGTGAGCGGTCCTTCCATTACGTTGCCGAGGACGGTCATGTGCGGGAAGAGGTTGAAGTGTTGGAACACCATGCCGATCTCGGAGCGCAGCGCGCATATCTTGTGCGGCGCGTCCAGGTGACGGCGCCCGTGCTTGCTGGTCACGTAACCGATTTCTTGCCCCTCGAAGAGGATGGTCCCCTCCTCGATCTCCTCGAGGAAGTTGATCGAGCGCAAAAGGGTCGATTTCCCGGAACCGGAGGGGCCGATGATGACCACGATCTCCCCCGGGCAGACGTCCAGGTCGACGCCGTTCACGGCGGTGAGCGAGCCGAACTGCTTGGTGATCCCCTTGAGGCTTAACAACGGTTGGTTAGCGATTTTCATAGATGCCGGCCCGAATCTCGATCTTTTCGAAGATGAAGGTGAAGATGGTGGTGAAGAGCAGGTAGATGAGCGCCGCCAGGATCAACGCGGTCACGTTGAAGTAGGCGTTGAACATCTGGTCCGCGGAGCGCATCAGCTCGACCATGGCGATGGTGGAGACGAGGGCGGTGTCCTTGATGAGCGCTATGAACTCGTTGCCGATGGGAGGCATGAGCCGCTTGTAGGTCTGCGGGATGATCACCCGGCGCATCGCCTGCCAGTAACTCATGCCGATCGCCTTCGCTGCCTCCATCTGCCCGTGCTCGATGCTCTGGATGCCGCCGCGGATGATCTCGCCAAGGTATGCGGAGTAGTTAAGCCCGAGGCCCAGGATGGCTGCGGTGAACGGCTTGAAGGTGATGCCGAGGGACGGAAGGCCGTAGTAGATGAAGAAGAGCTGCAGAAGAAGCGGGGTGCCGCGGAAGAGCCAGATGAAGAACCAGCAGATACCGGAGACCGGCTTGAAAGTGCTGATGCGCCCGAGCGCGATGAGGAGACCGCCGACGGGAGAGATCAGGATGATGCAGACCACCAGGGTGATCGTCATCACGGCTCCCTTCAACAGCTGCGGCAGGAAGCGGAGGCAGTCCTCGATGAACACCTTGTACCGGGGCTTTTGCTCCTGTTGCACCGAGGCCATGAAATTGAGCGCCTCGCTGTTGTCGGGGTATACGGCGAGCACCTCCTTGGCGGCGGCGCTGGCGGCGTTCATGTCCTTGAGGGCGAACTGCAGGCGCGCGATCTGCATCCTGCTCCTGACGAAGGCACCGCTTTCGTCCCCCTTCTCGAACTCCACCTTTTTCAGGATTTTGATGGCGGCGGAGAGATCCCCCTGGGCCATCGCGTCGTTGGCTTCGGTGAAAAGCTGGTCGTAATCCTTGGCAAAACAGATGGAGGCTGCGAAGAGCAGCACGCACGAAAAAAGCAGGATCGACCTTTTGGCAATCCTGCCGTTAAAAAATTTCATCGGCACACCTGACTGGACTTGTGACTCTCCCCCTCCCCGCGAGGGGGAGGGGAAAACGGTTGACTATTTCCACTTCTTGGGGTTGGTGATGTCCTCACCGAACCACTTCTTGGAGATCTTCGCCATGGTGCCGTCCTTGACCATCTTGTCGAGGGTCTTCTGAACGGCTTCGCGCAGCTCGACATCTTCCTTGCGGAAGGCGACGCCGAACGGCTCCTTGGTGATGTTGCCCGGCAGGATGCGGAACTTGCCAGGGCGCTTGGCGATGAAGTCGCGGCCGGTCGCATCGTCGATGATGACGGTGTCGAGACGGTTGGACTCGAGATCGAGCAGCGCTTTCGGGTTGTCCTCGTACTCGCGCACCTCGCCTGCCGCAGCGGGAAGCTTCTTGACCGCCTCGACGGCGGAGGAACCTTTCTGAACGCCCACTTTGGCGCCCTTCAGGTCGGCAAGTTTCTTGTGCTTCTTGTCGGCGAAGCGGATCACGGCTACCTGGCCGTCCATCTTGTACGGCTTGGTGAAGGCGACCTCTTTCTTGCGCTCATCGGTGATGGTCATGCCGTTCCAGATGCAGTCGAATTTTTTGGAGTTGAGAGCGTGGATGACGCCGTCCCATGCGGTCGGCTGCCAGTTGATCTTGATGCCCAGACGCTTGCCCACTTCCTCGGCGGCATCGATGTCGAAGCCCACCAACTGCCCCTTGTCGTTACGGTAGCCCATGGGGGGAAACGCGTCATCGAGCCCGATGGTCATGGCACCGGCGCTTTTCACCCTTTTGAAGGACCCGTCGCCGGCGAAGGCCGAGACGGCGCAGGCAAGGACGAGCAGAGACGACAGGATAACCCAGATCTTTTTCACGTTTACGCTCCTTTTCTTTGCTGTAGTCGGTGATGGTGAAGCTTAGAAAAATTTGATGTAAACAAACAGGCGTTTGGACCGGCGGATTATTGCAGAATCTCGCTGAACCGTCAAGAAGATAACGGGAAGCGGGAGCGTCTGAAGACGCTCCGGGCCTGACAGAGCGATGGAACGGGAGGGCGTGCAAAGAGAGGCGAGGCGGTACCGTATACCATGTTGCCCCCAATTTGCCAAACCAGTATAATCCGGGTGAATAGCTGAACTACGTCCGAGAGGACAGCAAAGAGGCTACAACCTGATGTGCAAGAAGATTTTCATAGCCGCGACCGGGCAGCATGTAGGGAAGACGACGATAAGTCTTTCGCTGCTGCACCTCGCGAAAAAGAAGTACGCCCGCGTAGGCTTCATAAAGCCGATCGGCCCGAAGGTATTCATGCTCGACGGCGTCGAGATGGACATGGACGCCGCACTCATCGCCTCCGTCTACGGCCTGGAGGCCGACCGCAAGCTCATGTCGCCGGTCGTTGTCGGCAAGGGGTACACGAAGAAGTACCTCTCCGGCGAGATCGCGCCCGAAGCGCCGCTTGAGGCGATCAAAAAGGCGTGCCGCGAGCTCGAGGCGAAGAACGATTTCCTCATCATCGAGGGGTCCGGACACGGCGGCGTGGGCTCCGTGGTTGGCATCAACAACGCCCAGGTGGCGAGGACACTCGACGCGCCGGTGATCATGGTCGGCGCGGGCGGCATCGGCTGCGTCATCGATTCGGTGCAGTTGAACCTTTCCCTGTTCCAGCAGCAGGGTGCCGACGTGAAGCTGGTCCTCGTGAACAAGCTTCTTGCCGCCAAGCGCGAGGAGACGCTCGGGTTCCTGCGGTCCTTCTTCGAAAGCCGTCAGCAACGTGTGGCCGGTGCCTTCGATTACTCCCGCACCCTGGCGAACCCGACCCTCCTCGACCTCTCGAAGCTTCTGAAGCTGCCACTGCAGGGGGACCAGGAAGGGAAGAACCGGATCATCAACCACATCCAGTTGGGCGCCGCCTCGTCGCAGCGTGTCATCGACACCCTGCAGGACTCGACGCTCCTCATCACCACCAGTTCGCGCGACGAGCTCATCGTCACCGCGTCGGCGCTGTACAACATCCCGGCCTACCGGCACAAGCTGGCGGGTATGGTGATCCCGGGCTCCGCTCCGGTATCCGCCATCACCCAGAAGATCCTGGATGACAGCAACATCCCGTACCTGCGCACCTCGCAGAACACGGCCGACGCCTTCCTCACCCTGACCGAGCACGTCTCGAAGATGACCGCGGACGACGTGGAGAAGATCAGCCTGATCCAGTCCACTGCCGAAAGCGTCTTCGACTTCGAGGCGATCGACGCGATGGCCCGCTAGTAAAAAGCAGTCCAAAAGAGAAAAGCCGGAAGGGAATCGATCCCCTCCGGCTTTTTTATTATCCTGCCACCGCCCCTCGTTACCTACCCAAGCCGCTCCACCAGTGCGTCGTAGATCCCGTAAGGGGTCGACTCCACGACCTGGACCGGGGCACCCAGCTGCTGCTCAACGTCATGCAGACTAAGGTCGTCCAGAAAGACCCCCTCCCCTTCTTTTAGCATCACGTCCGGCACGAGTACCGCGTCGCCAAGATCCACCCCCTGCAGGGCCGCCACCACGTCGGCGCCGCACACAAGACCGGTCACGGTGACGGTTGGGCCAAAGAGCCGGTTTCGTACCGGTACCGGATGCATGGCGACCCCCGTGGCGCCGGAGAGGCGCTCCAGGAACTCAGAGAGGAAGCGGTAAGGGGATTCGCCGGTCACCACGGTAAAGCGTCCCGACTTCAGCTTTTCGGCCTCCTGCAGCACCTGATCGGCCTCGGAGAGGAAAAGCGGTATCATCCCGACGCCATTCTCCAACTGCGGCAGGTCGCCGTAGCTCGCCACGTCCGGGAAAGGGACCTCCCCCTTTATGTAGAATTCATCGGCCAGGAAGAGAAACGGTGCACCGAGACGCTTCTCAAGGAGCTGCGACTGCGGGAACCACTCACCCACAAAGGCGGCGGCGAACTCCTTGGTAACCGGCGCCAAGGGGGGGAGGTTATGGCGGTGCTCGGTGAGACCGACCGGAACGACGGCAAGCGACGACACCCACGGGTGCAGCGCCGCCAAGTCCTCGACGGTCTTCGCGAAGACGTCGCCATCGTTCCAACCGGGGCAGAGTACCACTTGGGTATGCATGGTGATGCGCGCCTCGGCGAGCTCGCGTATCACGTCGAGGATGGAAAGGATGCCGCTCTTGCCGAGGAGCTTCTCCCGCAGCGCCGGTTCCGTCGCATGCACCGAGATGTAAAGCGGCGAAAGGCGTTGCTCCTTGATCCGCTCCAGCTCGGCCCGCCCGATGTTCGCCATGGTGACGTAGTTGCCGTAAAGAAAGGAGAGGCGGTAATCCTCATCCTTCACGTAGAGAGGACCGCGCAGCCCGCGTGGGAGCTGGTGCACGAAGCAGAACACGCAGTTGTTGCCGCAGCGCGCCGGAGCGGGCGCCTGGAACGAGAGCCCCAGAGGCTCCCCCTCCTCGCGTTCAACCTCGAGCTCCCAGAGCTCCCCGTCCGCCTTCTCAACCTGCAGCTCGAGCTCGTCGTCCGAGGCGTAAAAATTGTAGTCGATGACATCGCGCAGTTGGTGACCGTTCACCGCGATGAGCCGGTCACCGGGCTGGAGCTCCAGCTCCTCCGCTATGCTTCCCGGTATGATCCGGTCTATGGTAAGCCCTGACATGGGGTCCCTCCTGTAATGTGCATGCCTTGCAGCAGACGCAGGTATTTCCGGCTGCGGAAACTGCCGCTCTGTCGGCGCGGTGCCGAGCAGGCGGCGCGCATGCAGGTTTAATGATAGGAGGAGAAGGAGGTTTTTGGCAACAGATAAAAAACGAACCGGCCCTCACGGGCCGGCTGGGGATAGGACTTAGGTGAACCTGAAGGGACGCACCGATGGATCTCGGTCCGCGCCGAATGGTTCTGCTGTGGCTTTTCCCTGGTTATTGAACTACTGGTGCAGACGGAATACACCGTCTACCGAGGTGATGCTGCAGATCGCGTGCTTGTAGATGAGGATATCACCGTGCACTTCCATCAACACGGAGAAGTTGTCGAAGGATTTGATATGCCCTTCCAGCTTTTCGCCGGACATGAGCTGCACCAGGACCTTTACACGCTCCTTGCGGGACTGGTTGAGGTACTGGTCCTGAATGTTAAAAGGCGTTTTCGGCATGATTCCGCTCCTTTACCCAAAAAATTCAATCACATGACCAAGGATACTAGCAAAACCTGTAGGATATTCAAGCCAATAAATTTCATTTTCCCTGCCGAACCATGTCATCTGACGCTTCGCGTAACGCCGTGTGTCCCTCTTTATCAGCGTAACTGCTTCATCCAGCGTTATTTCTCCATCCAGATGTGCGCAGATCTCCTTGTAGCCTATGGAGCGCATGGCCTTCATGTCGCGGCGATACCCTGAGGCGAGCAGACCTTTCACCTCGTCCACGAGCCCGGCCGCTATCATCCGCTCCACCCTGAGCTCGAGGCGGCGGTACAGCTCCTGGCGCTCCACTGATATGGCCGCCTTGAAGGTATCGAAGTAAGCGCCGGAAAAGCCGTGCTCGGCACGAAACGCCGAGATGGGGCGACCGGTCTGGAGGTAGACCTCGAGGGCGCGGATCAGGCGGACCCGGTCGTTTGGGTGCAGCCGGGCCGCGGTCTCCGGGTCTGCGAGCAGCAGGCGACGGTGCAGTTCCTCCCCCGGGACATCGTCGAACTGACGGCGCAGCTCCGGGTCGCCGGTCGGGGAGTCGAGCAGCCCCTCCAAGAGGGCACGCAGGTAAAGACCTGTCCCCCCGACGACGATCGCCTTCTTGCCGCGCCGGTCGATGCCCTCGATGGCTGCGGTAGCCGCACACCGAAACTCCGACGCGGTGAAGTCCTGGTCCGGCGACACGATGTCGATCAGGTGGTGCGGCACGCGGGCGAGTTCCTCGGGGCTAGGCTTCGCTGTGCCGATGTTCATGCCCCGGTAGACCTGCATCGAGTCGGCGTTGACGATCTCGGCGCCGATCTCCTCCGCGAGCCTAAGGGCCAGATCGCTCTTCCCCGAACCGGTCGGGCCGCCGATCACAAGCAGCTTGATTTTCTTCTTCGCCATCTCCGTCACGCTCCGCTACACCCTCTTGAACATCTTCTCGACCTCGGAGAGGGTGAGCGTCTGCATGACCGGCCTGCCGTGCGGACAGTTGCTGGAAAAGTCGGTCTCATCCATCTGCTTGAAGAGAGCGGCAATCTCCTGGGCGCTCAAGGAGCGCCGCCCGCGCACCACGCTGTGGCAGGCGATACGCGCCAGCAGATCCTCCTGCACGTCGGTAAAAGTGCGGCTGCGGCTAAGGCTCGCGAGTTCCTCCAGGATGTCGCGCACGGTACGCAGGTAGTCACTCCCTGCCAAGAGCTGCGGCACGGCGTTCAAAAGCCACGTGTTGCCGCCGAACTCTTCGAAGGAGAAGCCGAGTCGGCGCAACTCCTCCAGATGCTCCATGAGTACCGCAGACTCCTTGAATGAGAGTTCCAGCGTCTCCGGGAAGAGAAGCCCCTGGCTGTCGACCGCCCGCCCGGCAAACTCCCCCTTCAGTCTCTCGAAGGCAACGCGCTCGTGGGCCGCATGCTGGTCGATGAGCACCAGGTCCGTGCCCCGCTGGCACAGGATATAAGAGGCGTTGAACTGGCCGATCACGGCAAGGGAGGAGAAATACCCGGGCGCGCCGCCTTCCGCCTCCTCTTCCTTGATCGGCTGCGGCACGACCGGGGGCTCGGGTGCAGACTGCGGCTTTTCCGCCTGGGAAGGGAAGTGTAACTGCTGCCGCAGGGCGGGCTGAGGCTTCGCCTGGTATCCGGTGAGCAGTTCGCGAATCTCCGCCACCTTGGCCTCGCTGACCGACGTTGCCGGTTGCTCCGGCGCGGGCGCCGCCGCGGGTACCTCAAAGCGCTCGTGCTTCGGCGGGGCAGCCTGAGTGGGAGGCGCCGCCTGCGTCCAAAGCTGCCTCGTTGTCGTAGTCGCCGCCGCGGACTGCGTCTCCGCCGGGCGCGCAGCGTCCGGCGCGGCAGGACGTTTCAGCCACGGCGTCTGTTTCAAGACGCTTTCCACGGCGAACTGGATTGCGTCGTGCACCCGCCCCTGCTGCCTGAACCTCACCTCGTGCTTGGTCGGATGCACGTTCACGTCGACCTCGCCGGGAGGGATATCGATGAAGACCGCGACTACCGGATAGCGTCCGCGCTCCATGAAGTTGCGGTAGGCCTGGAGAACGGCGTGCTGCACCACCTTGTCCTTGATGAAGCGGCCATTTATGTAGGTGTAGAGATGGCTTGCCGCGCTGCGGCTGCACTCGGGCGCCGCCACCAGTCCGCTTACCTTTACCCCCCCATCTTCGTATGAGACGGGGTAGAGAAAGGAAGCGATGGAGCGACCAAGAAGCGTCGCCACCCGCTCCTTTAGGTCGGCGTCGAGAGCACGGAAGACGACCTTACCGTCGTTTTTGTAGGTGAAGCGGACGTCCGGGCGGGAGATGGCCAGTCGGGTCAACAGCTCGCCCACGTGCCCCCCCTCGGTCTCCGCGCTCTTCATGAACTTAAGGCGCGCCGGCGTGTTGAAGAAGAGGTTGCGCACCTCGATTACCGTTCCCGAGGCCATGCCGCACTCCTTGACCTCCTTGATGCGCCCCCCTTCGACGTAGATCTCCGCTCCTTCCAGGGTTTCCGCGGTGCGGGTGGCGATGGTGAGACGCGACACCGAGGCGACCGACGGCAGCGCCTCGCCGCGGAAACCAAGGGTGGTCAGGGAAAAGAGGTCGTCGTCGCTGGCTATCTTGCTCGTGGCGTGGCGCTCGAGGGCGAGCAGGGCGTCCTCGCGGGACATGCCGCTCCCCGAATCGGTGACCTTGATGAGCCGCCTGCCGCCGGACTCGATCTCCACCGTCACCTCTTTCGAACCGGCGTCGAGCGCGTTTTCCACCAGTTCCTTGACGACGGAGGCGGGGCGCTCCACTACCTCGCCGGCAGCGATCTTGTTGGTGAGATTTTCAGGAAGAATGCGGATCTTTGTAGCCAATGTCGTCCCTCACAGCCATCACGTTAATCGAGGGAGCAAAGATACCTTAACCGGCGACGGTTTGTAAATCCAAGATTGCTCTGTGAGGCGAAGCCGCCGGCTTGCGCGTTGCGGCACCTGCAAAGGATGCTATAACGTGCATGATGAAAATTTTCTCATCCATAAAGCAGGGTCTCATCCTTCTCCTTTTGGTCTGCGTCCCCTTCCCCCACGCAGCCGCGGCATCGAGCTACCCCGCCCCCACCTACCTGCTGAAGATCGACGGGCACGTCTACCGTCAGCGCAACGCCTCTCTGAGGCGCGCACCGGCAAGCCTTACGAAGATGATGACCGCCCTCGTCGTGATGGAGCGCTGCGACCTGGACGAGGTTGTGACCGTTTCCCGTGCGGCATCCCGCGAAACCGGGAGCAGGATAGGCCTCCGCAGCGGCCAGAAGTTCAGGGTGCGTGACCTGCTTGCCGCCACCCTTATCGCCTCGGCCAACGACGCATGCCGGGCTCTCGCCGATCACGCCTGTGGTAATCAGAAAATTTTCGTGCTACAGATGAACGCGCGCGCCCGCGCGTTAGGCCTAGAAAACACCCACTTCAGCAACGCCTGCGGCCACGACAACGCCGGGCTCTACTCGAGCGCCCACGACCTCGCACGTCTTGCCGAGGCGGGGATGCGGATACCGTATTTCGCGAGTCTTGTTGCCAAGCGGAGCATGCACATCTCGACCATCGACGGCAGGCGAAGCTTCTACTTGCGGAACAAGAACAGGCTGATCGGGCGCTACCCGGGCGCCGTCGGCGTGAAGACGGGCACCACACCCAACGCCGGGCAGTGCCTCGTGGCGATCGCCGAGCGCGAAGACCGCAAGGTGCTCCTGGTCATCATGCATTCACCCAACCGCTGGAAGGCGGCCCCGGCCCTGCTCGATGCAGCCTTCGCCGCCGGCTCCCCGCAACGCTCGACCAAACGGGCGGAAACGACACAAACAAGGAGTTCAGATGAAGCACCACCGGAAGGAACTGTGGTTCCAGATCAAGAGCAGACGGGGGTTCGTTAACATCACCCGTGATTTAGAGGCGGCCCTGGCAGAAAGCGGCATCAGGGAAGGGCTACTGCTTTGCAACGCTATGCACATCACCGCAAGCGTCTTTATAAACGACGACGAAAGCGGGCTGCACCAGGACTTCGAGCAATGGCTTGAAGAGCTTGCCCCGGAAAAGCCGCACAGCCGCTACCGGCACAACGTGGGCGAGGATAACGGCGACGCTCATCTGAAGAGGACGATCATGGGGCGCGAGGTTGCCGTTGCGGTTACGGGTGGGAAGCTGGATCTAGGTCCCTGGGAGCAGGTTTTTTACGGGGAGTTCGATGGCATGCGGAGAAAGCGCGTTCTGATAAAGATCATCGGCGAGTAGGAGAGTTCGAGGCGAACGCCCCCCGGCAGGGGGACTTACAGCGCCTGCAGCACCAGTACTGTGATGTCGTCCGGCTGCGGATCCGGCTTGTCGGTCAAAGAGATCAGGCTGTCCACCATCTCGAGGGCGCTCTCCTTGCCTGCCAATTGCCGGGCGATCAGCTCGTGGGTCAGTTCCAGCTGCGGCTTCGCATCTACCAGGCCGTCGCTGTAAAGGACCATGACGTCCCCCCTTCCGAAGCGGATCCTCCCTTCCTGGTAGATCTCCTCCCCTTTCACGCCGAGAGGAAGCCCCCGCGGCGACAGCGTCTCCACCTTCCCGTTCGCGCGCCGGACGAAAACATAGCCGTGGCCGCAGTCGACAAAGGAGAGGGTCCTCGTGCCGGCGTCGAGCTGGGCGTGAAAGAGGGTCACGAAGCTCTCTGAATTCTCCAAGTCCTCGTTCAGCGCCTTCTCGGCAAGATGCACGGCCTGTGCGGGCTGATTGTACAGGGTGACAGCGTGCAGCGCCGCCCTAACGGTCGCCATGAGCATGGCCGCCGCCATCCCCTTTCCCATCACGTCTCCCAGGGTCAGGTTGAACAGCGCCGGCGACACCTGCTGCCAGTCGTAGAAGTCCCCGCCAACCTGCTTGGCCGGTAGGCATCGGGCAGCCATCTCGAAGTGCGGGATCTGCGGGTAGCAACGTGGTAAAAGCTTAGCCTGTATCTCGGCCGCATATACGAGTTCCATCTGCAGTTGCATGCGGCGCAACTCGCTCTCGCGGAGGTCTGCCTCCGCTTTCTTGCGTTCGCTTGTGTCTCTGAAAATGGATATGTTGCCGGTTACCTTGCCGAAGCGGTCCAGGCGCTTCATGGCGAAGAGTTCGCCGATGAACACCTCCCCGTTCTTTCTGCGGAAGTGGAGTTCCGACAGCGCGCCTTTGACCGGGGTCCGTACATCGAACACCTCTTTACCGGTGCTTTCGTAGTCACGCTTGTCTGCGTAGAGAATCCTGCTGCTCTTGCCGATTACCTCTTCAGATTCGTATCCGAAGATCTCGCGCAGGGCTGGCTGGTTCACATGCAGTATGGTCCGGTGGTGATCGGACACCACGATCACGTCCCGGATGCTGTTGAAGAGGTTCCGATAGTCCTCGGCCCTCTTCTCGATCTCAGCGTGGGCCACCTCGAGTTCCCGCTCGGTCTCCCGCTGCCTCGCCCGCTCCTTCGCCTCGGTGAGCGCGCGCTGCACCGCGGGAACCAGTCGAGACAGCCGGCTTTTCAGCACGTAGTCCGTCGCACCGCTTTTGAGGGACTCGATCGCCGCTTCTTCGCCCAGTTTCCCCGAGACGAAGACAAAGGGGAGGTCGGGAAGCTTGGTCCGCACCATGGCGAGGGCGGTCATACCGTCAAAGGCCGGGAGGGCGAAGTCGGCTAGGATGAGATCCATCCCGCCCCGCTCCAGGGCGTTCTGGAACTCCTCGCGCCGAGATACCACCTCGACTTCACAATCCATCCCCTCTGCGCTGAGCGCCATCAAAACCAGCTCAGCATCCATCGGATCGTCTTCAAGATGTAGTATGCGCAGGCGCTGCGTCATTTATTCAAACCTCGGGAAGACATCGGGGGCGGTTCATTGACGATGGCCCAGAAGGCACCGATTTCCTTGACGGCCGTGATGAACTCGGAAAAGTTCACCGGCTTGACGACGTAGGCGTTGACGCCGAGCCGATAGCTCTCAACCACATCTCGTTCTTCGCGTGAAGAGGTGAGAACGACCACCGGGATGAATTTCAGCTTCTCGTCAGCCTTAATGGAGCTCAAAACCTCAAGTCCGTCGACTTTGGGGAGTTTCAGATCCAGAAGGATGACGGCCAGGTTGCCCGGCTCATACTCTGAATATTTCCCCCTCTGGTAGAGGTAATCCAGAGCTTCGGCACCGTCCCTGACAACATCTACTCCATTGGCGAGGTTGTGCTCTGCCAACGCCTCCAACGTGAGTTCGGCATCGTTTGCGTTATCCTCCACCAACAGAATGCGCTTTAGTTTTACCATTTCCCGCATCTCCGTGTCTGTCATGTCAGATGATTAGGAGCATCGGCCGGATAGGCTGACCCGCGAACAGACAGATTTTACCACGTCTTCAAAGCGATACACCAAGCCGAGACGAGTTCATTTCAGGAAAGGTTGTGCGCACCGCCTTAAAGACAACCTATAAAACGAAGCGTCCGAAAGCGCTCTGCAGAAATAGTGGTGGGGGAATGATCAGCTACAGGCAGGCCTGCTGAATAACCCGGATCCGCCAGGCACCCCGACAGGAATGAAGGCTACGCGATCCCCCGGGAGAACCAAGTGATCCAGGGAATACACCCTATGATTTATAAACACTCCGTCAATCCGGTTCAGTGGCAACTCCAGCGCCTCCGCTATCGCGCTGGCAGGACAACCATCCGCCGGGATGTCCACATCGATCACAGAAGGTAACCCGCGATCCCTTCTGATACCATGCAGGGCTCCGAACATCCTTACAGTAGTTGCTGCTTGCACTGCCATAACTGCCTCCTAGAAAGAGAATTATGGTCTCAGGCCAGCGCTGTCACCTAATCCTTACTACCACCGGTGAGCAGTTGCTAACGAGCGGCGTTTTTTGGATAATAGACCTCTCACATTTGCTGTCAAGAACAAGTAAGTGGTATGCAGACTCAGCAATTCACGGAAAACCTGATATATGTTGAGTCATGTCAGTTTTAAAACACCCGTGACAAAGGAGTTGCAATGAGACATGTGATTGCATTGGGAGCTGCTGCGACACTCATTTACACAGGTACTGTGCTTGCTGCACAATTTCCCTCGTCAGGTAAGGACCTGGGCGCCGTGACTGGCGGTACTTTCAAGGAAGCGCACATGGTGATAGACAAGAAATGCGTCTCATGTCATACCGCAGAGCGCATCGAAAGCGCCATTGCCGCCGGCAAGGACATGCAGAAGATCCAACACAGAATGGAGCTCAAAGGGGTGAAGCTCACTGCCGACGAACAGACCGTCCTTGGGATTTTCTACAAGCAAAGCCCGCTGAAACCAAAGAAGTAATTTGTACAACGGGCCTTTCCGATGGATGGATCCCGCCTCCGTCGGAAAGACCTTGATCGATCATCTGATCGAGGTCACCTCAACCGGATACCCCCTCTTCTCGGAAACCGCCTTGACCACCAGGCCGATGTCAACCTTAGTGAGAAAGCCCAGCCTCGCCATCTGGTGCAGCACCTCTCCCGGCTCTGGTTGGTAATTCCCATCTCGGTGCACCTCCAGGAAGATCTTGCCCTTTCTTACGCCAACCTTGACGGGGCGGTTCACGATAAGCACCTGCGTCCCCCTCCCCACACATTCGAACAGCCGCACGATATCTTCCGGATAGAGTCTGATGCATCCGTGGCTCGAACGCCTGCCTATCCCCCAGGGGCGGTTTGTGCCATGAATCAGGATGTCGTTACCGGAGAGGTGCAGGGCTCGGCTTCCCAGAGGGTTCTCCGGGCCGGGAGGAACAACGGGTGGGAGATCTTGTCTTTGTTGCAGTATGGAGGCAGGTACGTGCCATGAAGGGTTGATGGACTTTCGATCTACCGTATAAAGACCAAGCGGTGTGTCGGTCCCCTCATCTCCAATGCCGATCGGGTAGGAAAGGAGTGGGTCGTCGGGGTCCTTCGGGAAATAGTACAACCGGAGTTCCGCCAGATTGACCACGATCGAAGGTCGGGGAGATAACTCGGGCGGAATCCACGCTGTCGGGATGGTAACTAAAGTGCCTGGTAGAGGCAGGTAGGGGTCGACGCCTGCGTTGGCGGCGGTTACTTGGTTGAAGCCCAGGTCAAAGCGGCGAGCTATCTCCAAAAGCGACTCGCCTTCGCGCACCCGGTAGTGGAAGACGTTTCCGAGGTAGCCGCCATAGTAGACGGCATCAACAGGCGCTTGAGCCGTTGTCGTGGCAATGGCTACAAGACCAAGTGAAACGATCGACATGGCGGGGGGGCGAAGCATAGGAGTGTCGTGCAGGCTATTTCTTCTGCCCTAGCTCAAAGATCTTTTGCGCCCGTTCCGCCGACTGTGCTGCCGAAGAGGCGGCAGATTCGGCCCTCTGGGCGCTGTCGGCTGCCTTTGCGGTAGCCTCGTCCAGCATTGCCTTGTTGGCGAGCTGTGCCTGGCTTACCTGCCCCTCGATGGTGGCAAGCCTGGTTTCAAGCGCGTTGAGACGCTGCTCGTCAGAGGCACTCTTCGTCTCCGCAGCCCCCATTTTTGACTCGAGAACGTCAACCCGGCACGACACGGGATCGATCTGTCTCTCGACATAGCCTTTGCTGGCGCAACCAGCCAGGAGCACCGCCAACGGGATTACGAGCCATAAGTTTCCCATGAGACACCTCCCTCAAGAATTGACCAGCCCACATTTTAGCCGGGGGCCGACGGAATGCAATGGAACGGAAAAGACGAAAGCGATTTGGTCCACGATAGATGGAGAGGGCAGGAAAGAGAACCGTCTTCTGGGGGGGAAGATGGCATGGCGGGTGACAGAGGCAAAGTTGAGAAACGCGAAAAGCCCCACCGGTAATCCGGTGGGGCTTCTCTATTAAATTCCCTGCGGCGACCTACTCTCCCACACCGTTACCAGTGCAGTACCATCGGCCCTGAGAGGCTTAACTTCCGTGTTCGGGATGGGAACGGGTGTGACCCTCTCGGCATTGCCACAGAGAAACTCTTACGCGCTAGCGCGAAACTCTCTGTTGTCGGACGTCGGACCAGTCGGACTGGTCAGACTAGTCTGACAGCTAAACAATCGCATCATCGTGAATGTAGGTTTTTGGCAGTTTATGATCGGGGGGTGGAGAACCACCCCCCTCTCTAAGAATTTTTTATGGTCAAGCCTCACGGCCGATTAGTACCGGTAAGCTGAATGCATTGCTGCACTTACACACCCGGCCTATCAACGTTGTGGTCTACAACGGGCCTTTA
>NZ_SSYA01000004.1 GCF_004917065.1 Geomonas ferrireducens | reverse complement strand
CCGGCATGAGGAACGGCTTGTCGATGGCGCGAACCGGCTCCGGGATGTAGGCGTCGACTGCGTCCATCAGCTTCATGATGGCCTGCTCGCCGAGTTCGCCCGGGTCACCCTCGAGCCCTTTCAGAGCGGAACCCTTGATGATGGGGATATCGTCGCCCGGGAAGTCGTAGGAGGAGAGGAGTTCGCGAACTTCCAGCTCGACGAGCTCGAGGAGTTCCTCGTCGTCCACCATATCGGCCTTGTTCAGGAACACGACGATGTAGGGGACGCCGACCTGACGTGCGAGCAGGATGTGCTCGCGGGTCTGCGGCATCGGGCCGTCAGCTGCGGAAACAACCAGGATCGCGCCGTCCATCTGCGCTGCACCGGTAATCATGTTCTTAACGTAGTCGGCGTGGCCCGGGCAGTCGACGTGAGCGTAGTGACGCTTCTCGGTCTCGTACTCGACGTGGGCGGTAGCGATGGTGATACCACGCTCACGCTCTTCCGGAGCGTTGTCGATCTGGTCGAACGCCTTGAACTCGGCCTGGCCCTTGCCTGCGAGCACCTTGGTGATGGCTGCGGTCAGGGTGGTCTTGCCGTGGTCGACGTGACCGATGGTCCCTATGTTTACATGCGGTTTAGTTCTTTCGAATTTAGCTTTAGCCATGAGGAATCCTCCCTGATGTATCTACTACAGCCTTTAAATTGGATGCTTTTTTCCTAGAAGGGGATGGAGCCCACAACCGGATTCGAACCGGTGACCTCTTCCTTACCAAGGAAGTGCTCTACCTACTGAGCTATGTGGGCGTATTCTGTTTTTGGAGCGGGAAACGGGACTCGAACCCGCGACCCTCAGCTTGGAAGGCTGACGCTCTAGCCAACTGAGCTATTCCCGCCAATTCCCTGCTTTGAAGTTTTTTGACTCGAATCACACTCCACTCAACCAGTACTAACGATCCGCCAGGATCTCCTGATTTGAGCAGAAGCTCATCTCATCTGAAGTTTGTATGGTGGAGGGAGGAGGATTCGAACCTCCGAAGTCGATGACGACAGATTTACAGTCTGTTCCCTTTGGCCGCTCGGGAATCCCTCCAGACAGAAGTGATTCTATTCGTTTTTCAATCTGGAGCTGACGATGGGACTCGAACCCGCAACCTGCTGATTACAAGTCAGCTGCTCTACCAATTGAGCTACGCCAGCCTGATTCGCCATCATCTGCTACCTTTTTGCCTCAGCGCCTTGCGTTGCGAAGCGAATCCCTGTTCTAAAGCAAAAGGGTTTCACTGTCAACATCTTTTTTCTCGGCATTCGAAATATTTTTCACCGCCGGCCGTATACATGCCGCCGCCCAGAGTGGGGCCTGCAAGGAGCCGACCATGCAAACTCTTCAGTATCCAGCCCTTACGTCATTGCTTGCCGAGTCCGCCCAGGCAACAAGCAGGACATCCGCGAAGGCGGAAAACATACCAGCTATTCGACCCTAAGGCAAACAGCTTTGTTCGCAGCAGGCACAAGGCGGCTCAGGGTAGTTCAACGGCTCGCAACTCCGTCACGGCGAGACCGGCATGGTTTCGCCCGGATCAAACGAGACAGATACGCCGTACGGCAAACCGGCAAGTGAGGGGTACAGTTGCACAGCTTAACGACGGGGACAGTATCACTTGCCACGCACTGTACACGGCACCTATCAGCTTTCCTGTGTCTGTACGCATGGTTCCGACCCAGCTATAGTTGCCTCATCACGCTGGAAGGAGGGGATTATGGACTGCTCGCTTGAAAAAGGGGAAGTGTTGCGGCTTGGTGGGGGGCCAGGTTTGCGGCTGCACTGCACACAAGGCGCCCTCTGGATCACCATCGGTGACGGGCGGGACTACGTGATCCATGCGGGTTCCTGCTTCGAACTCGAGAAGGGGTGTACCGCCCTGACTGAAGCGCTCGCTTCGGCAAAACTCTGCGTCGTCAACACCGAGCATGTGGCCGACAACGCCGCGATTTCCCTGAGAACCTGCCGGCTCGCCTCTCAGCGCGGTTCTCTTGCGGCAAGCGCATAAGGAAGCGGCTGGTGGTGACGGCGGCATCTACGAGAAGAAGAAACGGCAAATGCTGACGGCGGCCTCCATGAGAAGCCGCCGCCGCGCCGTCGCTAGAGCTTGAACTGATCGATCACGCGCCGCAGCCTCTCGGCGAGTTCAGAGAGATTTCCCGCGGCGTGAGCCGACTGCTGGGCGCCCTGGGCCGTCTGGTGCACCACCGCGGTAATCTGGTGGATATTGCCGCTGATCTCGCCGGTGGTCGCGGTCTGCTCCTCGGCGGCCACCGCAATCTGGCTTACCTGCTGCGTCACGTTGTCGATCTGGCTGATGATGTCCTGCAGCGCTTCCCCCGACCGGGCAGCCTCTTGCGTTCCCTTTTCGACTTCCTTGACGCCGCTGTCCATGGCGCTCACGGCGCTGCGCGTCTCGGCCTGGATCGACTTGATCATGTTGCCGATCTCGCCGGTTGCCCTCGTGGTCCGCTCGGCAAGCGCCCTGACCTCGTCGGCAACGACTGCGAAGCCGCGTCCCTGTTCGCCGGCCCGAGCCGCCTCAATCGCTGCATTCAGCGCGAGAAGGTTGGTCTGGTCTGCGATTTCCTCGATGGTCCCTACGATTTCCCCGATCTGGTCGGAACGCGTCCCAAGGCTCTCCACGGTCTGCGCCGACGTCCTCACGCGCTCCGCGATCCTCCCCATCCCTTGCACGGTCTCCTGTACCACGGCCGCTCCGGTTACCGCAGCATCGCTGGCCCGACGAGCACCTTCTGCCGCGGTGGTGCAGTTGCGGGCGATGTCGCTCGATGTCGCCGTCATCTCTTCTCCGGCAGAAGCGACGGTCACCGCCTGGGAAGCGACCTCCTCGGTCCCGCTCGCCATCTGTTCCGCCGTGGAATTAAGTTCCGCCGCCGCGGCCGATACCTGGTGCGTCGTCTCCGCGACCGTAGCGATGAGGCCATGCATCTTGTCCAGGAAGAGGTTGAAGTCATGGGCGAGGTGTCCCAATTCATCACGCGAGGTAATCTCGAGGCGCTTGGTGAGGTCACCATCCCCCATCGCGATATCGTCCATCACCACGCTCATCTTGCGGATGGTTCGTTTCAGCTCGACGGCCACCAGGAGCAGGAGCAGTAATGTACAGAAGATGGCGAAAACGCCAAGACACAGGGACAGGATGAGAGCCCTGTCGGAGGTGGCCACGACGCCGCCCTTCGTCCCTTCCATCTCTTTTTGCCTTGAGCTGCTCAACTTAAAGAGCTTGTCCTTCACCTCGCGCCACTTCGGCGTCTCGTCCTTAACTAGCAACGTCAACGCCTCATCCTTTTTCCCTTCTTTGGCAAGTACCTGCACCTGTCCGCGCAGCGCTGCCGCTTCCTTCCAGACCGCCATCACCTGCTGGACATCCCCCTTCACCTTGGGAAGGTCCTTGCTTTTCGAGAGGACGACACCGTAGGCCTTGTCGAAATCGTCCATGGCCTGGGAGTAGTTCTTGGCCGCCTTCTCGTCAGCCGGGTTCAGGAGGATGTTGCGGGTCGCCTGCTCGGTCTGCAGCCCTTGCGCGTACATGTCTTTAAGGGCAAGGGCAATGGCCTGATCCTTTTCGACGAAACTGGTGAACCCGCTGGACATCTTCTTTATGCCGACCACTGAGGCCGCCAGTGACATACACAGCAATACAGCACTGATGCCACCGACGAGTCCGAACTTCTGTGCCAGTTTCACATTCTGAAGGATACTCATAGCCGTTGCTCCTTTTATGACATTCGCTTTTTCAGACCGATATTACTCGGTAAGAACTCGTTACAGTCAGTATCGGCGCGGCTAACTAAATCTTGAGAGAGAGAACGGCAGGAAAAGAGACAGAATAAAGCGAGGAATAGGAACGGCAGGCGGGGGCTTGCGCCCCCTTAGTGTAAAGCAACGACAGTGAACCCGTCAGGAAGGATGCACCGGGGCGTGGGCCTGCGGACCGACCACGGTATGCCAGCCGCGCACGGTCCACTTCCGCACCAGCCCGTTCAGGACGTAAGGATCGGCCTTGGCGAAAGCGGCGGGGACATCGGGGGAATCCGCCGCGAAAAGGAGAACGGCACCATCGGCCGGGTCGGTGAGGGCACCGCCAAGGAGCAACTCGCCACGCGCCGCCGCTTCCCATGCAAGCGCCAGGTGCTCATCGCGGAACGCGCCGCGGCGCTCCAGGTAATCGGGCGCCACCTCATACAGCAACAGATAATGCATGTCTACCTCCTGTTGTTGCCGCCGAACAATTCGGCAGCGGCGTCCTCGCGGCCGCATTCCCTAAGCGCCGCCAGGCAGTTCTTCCGTTCTTCCGGCACGTGGTACAGAAGCAGCGCCTTCTGCAGCCCCTTCTCCCTGTCAGTTCGCGCCACGTACACCTTCTCACCGGTGAAAGGATCGACCCCCGTGTGGTAGATGCAGGTTGAGAGCGTTCCGGGCGTCGGGGTGAAATCCTGCACCTGCTCGACCCGCATCCCCCATCTTTTCAGCATGAGCGCCAGATCGACCATGTCGGACAGAGTGCATCCGGGATGTCCGGAGATGAAGTAGGGGACGATGTACTGTCTTTTCCCGGCTTTGGCGCTCTCCTTCTGAAAGGCATCCCTGAACCGCTCGAAGCAGTCGTGCCCCGGCTTGCGCATCACCGAAGTGACCCGGTCGGTGAGGTGCTCGGGCGCCACCTTCAAAAGACCGCTCACGTGCTGCGAGACCAGTTCGCGCAGATAGCGCGGCTGGCGCTCCATCAGGTCGTAGCGGACCCCGGAGGAAACGGCGACGTGTTTGACGCCTGAGACGCGGCGAGCTTTGGCGAGAAGCCTCGCACTGGCGGCGTCGTCGGTGACGAGGTTCTTGCAGATCCTCGGGAAGAGGCAGCTGTCACGGCGACATTTGTCCCCTGCCTCCTTATCGCCGCAAGAGAGCCCGAACATGTTGGCGGTAGGCCCCCCGAGATCGCTCACGCTGCCCCGGAACCAGGGAAGCGACGCGAGTTGCTCCAGTTCGTTCAGGACACCTTGCTCGCTTCTCGATTGTATGGTCTTTCCCTGGTGATGCGTGATGGCGCAGAAAGCGCACCCGCCGAAGCAGCCGCGGTGCGTCGTGATGGAATTGCGGATCTGTTCGTAGGCGGGAATCGCCTCCTTGTAGCTAGGGTGCGGCGCCTTCACGAAGGGGAGCGCGTAGATCGCGTCGAGCTCGGCACCGGAAAGCGGCCAGGCCGGCGGATTGCAAACCAGGTAACGTGCGGCGTGCTGCTGGATCACGACTTTGGCGCAGCCGGGGTTCTGCTCGCGCGAAAGAAGACGGAAGGATTCTGCGTAAGCCGACTTGTCCGCAGCCACCTTCTCGTACGCGGGCAACTCGACCACCTCGCCGGCCGTCTCAGGGATCGCGGACGCGGCGCAAGCGGTACCGCGGATGTCGCGGATCGAGGCAAAGGGCTCACCTTTGCGCAGCCGCTCGACGAGCTCGAGAAGCGGGCTTTCACCCATGCCGTAGACGAGGAGATCGGCCTTCGCGTCGAAGAGTGCGGAGCGGCGCACCTTGTCTTCCCAAAAGTCGTAATGGGAGAAGCGCCTGAGGCTCGCCTCTATCCCGCCGATCACCACGGGGGTGTCGCGGTAGGCCTCCTTGAGCCTCGAGGTGTAGATGATGGTGGCTCGATTCGGGCGGGCGCCGTGCCGGTTGCCGGGGGTGTAGGCGTCGTCGCGGCGCAGCTTTCTTGCCGGGGTGTAGTGCGCGACCATGGAGTCCATGGCACCGGCCGCCACGGCGAAGAAAAGGCGCGGGCGCCCAAGTGCCATGAAGGGCTCCTTGCTGCGCCAGTCCGGCTGCGGGATGATGCCGACCCGCAGGCCCTTTGCTTCCAACAGGCGCGCGAGAAGCGGCACCCCGAACGAGGGGTGGTCCACGTAGGCGTCGCCTGAGACGAAGATGACGTCGAGCTCGTTCCAACCGCGAGCTCTTGCTTCGGCTGAGGTGATGGGAAGAAACTGCGCGGGAGACTTTTTGGAAGGGTGCTGCGGTGACTGCTTCTTTGCGGGTCGTGCCTGTTTCATAAAAACCTTGTGACGTCATCCCCTCTCCAAGCAGGAGAGGGGATGTCTGAGCGTCCCGTTACGGGAAGATCCCGAGAAAATCGAGGCCGAGGGTCTCGGGGAGACCGCACATCAGGTTCATGTTCTGCACCGCCTGACCGGAAGCCCCTTTCACCAGGTTGTCGATGGCGGAAACGACTATGATCCGGCCGGTCCTGTCATCAACGACGACACCGATGTCGCAGAAGTTGGAACCTCTCACGTGCGCCGTGGACGGGAGAACTCCCTCCGGGAGCACCCTCACGAACGGCTCACCCTCGTAGAAGGTCTCGTACAGCGTGATGAGTTCGGTGGCGCTCACCTTGCCGGTCGGCACGCTGTAGATAGTGGAGAGGATGCCGCGGTCCATCGGGACCAGGTGCGGTGTGAAGGTGATAGTCAAAGGGTTCCCCGCGAGAAGGGAAAGCTCCTGCTCGATCTCCGGGATGTGACGGTGCACACCGCCGACGCCGTAGGCCTTGAAGCCTTCGTTCACCTCGCAGTAGAGGTTGTCGACCTTGGCGCCGCGCCCAGCACCCGACGTGCCGGATTTGGCATCAACGATGATGCTCTTCGGATCGATCACCTTCCCCTTCAGAAGCGGCGCAAGCCCGAGGATGACACTGGTCGGGTAGCAGCCGGGGTTCGCGATGAGGGATGCCTCCTTGATCTTGTCACGGCGCAGCTCGGGGATGCCGTACACAGCCTGGGGGAGGAGTTCAGGGGTGAGGTGCTTTTCGTACCACTTCCCGTAGACGTCGGCGTCGTGCAGGCGGTAATCGGCGGAGAGGTCGACGACGTCCTTCCCCATCTTGAGGAAGGTCGGCACCACCGCCATGGCAGCCTTGTGCGGCAGCGCGGTGAAGACCACGTCAACCTGTTCGGCGATCCCTACCGGCTCCAGCGGCTCGAGAATGAGATCGCACCTGCCGCGCAGGGTCGGGAACACGTCGCTCACCGGACGCCCGGCGCTCTGTTCGGAAGTCACACAGGTAACGGCCACCTCGGGGTGGGCGTGCAGAATACGGATCAGTTCGACGCCGGTGTAACCGCTGGCACCGACTATGGCAACCTTGATCATAAAGGCCTCCCTTGCTCACAACGGAAAGAAATAGAAGTTGGATGTTAGCACAGCTGTGGCACAGTTGACACGCACAAACCTTGAAACAGTTTTGAAACAGCAAAAGGAGGAACCCTGACGGATTCCTCCTTTGCAATGAGACAGCAATTGTTCCCAGCGAAGAATTAACGCTTGGAGAACTGGAAGCTTGCGCGAGCAGCCTTCTTGCCGTACTTCTTTCTTTCCTTGATGCGCGAGTCGCGGGTGATGAACCCGGCCTTCTTCAGGGTACCGCGCAGGTCGGCATCGGCCTCGATGAGAGCCTTGGTGATGCCGTGCTTGATGGCGCCGGCCTGGCCGGAGTCACCACCGCCCTTCACGGTGCAGAAGATGTCGAACTTGCCGACGTTCTCGGTCAGCTCAAGGGGCTGCATGACGACCATCTTGGAGGTCTCGCGGCCGAAGTAGCTGTCAAGAGTCTTGGTATTTACAATGATCTCGCCGTTGCCGGGCTTGAGCCAAACCCTGGCGATGGACGACTTCCTTTTCCCAGTTGCGTAAAAACTCACTGCCATTTTCTATCTCCTGATGAACGAATTAAATGTTCAGATTCTTAGGATTCTGAGCAGCATGCGGATGAGCGCCGCCGCTGTAGATCTTCAGCTTCTTGAGCATGTGACGGGCGAGCTTGTTCTTCGGAAGCATGCCCTTCACTGCTTTCTTGATCAGCTCTTCCGGCTTCTTGTCGATGAGCTTGCCGGCAGTGATCTCTTTCAGGCCGCCCGGGAAAGAGGAGTGGCTGTAGTAAGTCTTGTCGGAAAACTTCTTGCCGGTCAGGGCGATCTTCTCTGCGTTCACGACGATGACAAAGTCGCCGGTGTCCACACTCGGGGTAAAGGTCGGCTTGTTCTTGCCGCGCAGCACGTTGGCGATTTCAGTCGCGACACGGCCGAGCACCTTACTATCCACATCAACCAGGTACCAATCCCTGGTCACTTCTTCTTTTTTGGCGACTTGCGTCTTCATCGAAAACCTCACAGCTATCTGGAATTAGCACATTAACTTACAGAAGATTGAGAATTTAATCGAATCGCCCGCCCATGTCAAGACAAAAAACCGGGCAGGAGATTAAAGGGCTGTTAAAAGCCTGTCATTCACCGTCCTGCTGGGGGTAAAAAACCTGCATAAGACAGAGCCCCTGCGGCGGTACCGTCATCCCTGCCTTTTGACGGTCTCCCCCATTGAGAAGTCGCGCCACGTCCGCCACGGAGAGTCTCCCCTGCCCAACATCTATGAGCGTCCCGGTGATGATGCGGACCATGTTTTTGAGAAAGCCGCTGCCGTTGATGTCCAGGTGAAGCAGGCGTCCATCCTGCACAAGCTCCATGCTGTAGATGCGGCGCACCGTGGTCTTAGCGGCGCAGTTCGAGCCGCGGAAGGCGGCGAAGTCGTGCTCGCCCACGAAGACCTTGCACGCCGCGCGCATCGCCTCGATGTCGAGTTTTCCCTTCACGCGCCAGGCAGTGTGGCGGGCTAGCGGTGAACGGAGGTCGTCAAGCAGCATGGTGTAGCGGTAGTGCTTCGCCTGCGCATCAAAGCGCGGGTGGAAGTCGAGCGGCACCTCAGCGGCGTGGCGCACCGCGATGTCGTTCGGGAGGATCGTGTTCAGCCCCTCACGGAAGGCGCGCAGCGGTATGGTGCGTTCGGTCTTGAAGCAGGCGACCATGCCGCGAGCGTGCACGCCAGCGTCGGTGCGGCCGGAGGCGTGCAGAACTGTGCGCTCCCCGAGCATCTGCGCGAGCGCCTTCTCCACGACCTCCTGGATGGTGAGCGCGTTTGGCTGCACCTGCCAGCCGGCATAGGCGGTGCCGTCGTATTCAATTATCAGCTTGATGTTGCGCATAGTGTTCTGGGGGGCCCCAGTCGGACCAGTCGGACCAGTCGGACAGGTCTGACTACAAAGGCTACTTCAGATAATCCTCGATCAGCAGCTCGGCGATTTGCACGGCGTTGGTGGCGGCACCTTTTCTCAGGTTGTCGGCGACGATCCAGAGGTTCAGGCCGTTCTTGATGGTGGCGTCCTCACGGATGCGGCCTACCAGGGTGAGGTCCTCTCCGGCCACGTCCATCGCCATCGGGTACTCGCCGCTGCCCGGGTTGTCAACCAGCTCCACACCGGGCGCATCCTCAAGGAGCTCGCGCGCCTTGGCGACGGTGATCTTCTTCTCCGTCTCGATGTTCACCGACTCGGAATGCCCGTAGAAAACCGGCACCCTGACACAGGTGGCGGTGGTGGCGATGTCCGCCTCCATGATCTTCCTGGTCTCGTTCACCATTTTCATCTCTTCCTTCGTGTAACCGTTGTCGCAGAAGGAGTCGATCTGCGGCAGGCAGTTGAAGGCGATGCGGTGCGGGTAGACCTCGGCCTTCGGGGGACGTCCG
This sequence comes from Geomonas ferrireducens, assembly GCF_004917065.1. NCBI lineage: Bacteria > Pseudomonadati > Thermodesulfobacteriota > Desulfuromonadia > Geobacterales > Geobacteraceae > Geomonas > Geomonas ferrireducens. Next base: position 112,746 of record NZ_SSYA01000004.1, on the reverse strand, counting down.
TTCAACAGTTCGCCGGTCTGGACGCGCAGCTCGTCGATCGCCTTGTTACCGGTCCCGGAGACCGCCTGGTAGGTGGAGACGACGATCCTTTTGATGGTGCCGAAGTCGTGCAGCGGCTTCAATGCCACCACCATCTGGATGGTGGAGCAGTTGGGGTTCGCGATGATCCCCTTTTTCTTGTAGCCGGCGATGGCGTGCGGATTCACCTCGGGCACCACGAGCGGCACGTCGGGGTTCATGCGCCAAGCGCTGGAATTATCGATGCAGACAGCGCCGGCCTTCACGGCAGAGGGGCAAAACTCCTCGGAGCGGGCCCCGCCCGCCGAGAAGAGGGCGATATCGATCCCCTCGAAGGAGTCGTGGGTCAGCTCCTCAACGGTCACCGGCTTGCCGTCGTATTCGAGCACCTGCCCGGCACTTCGCGAGCTCGCCAGGAACTTGATCTTCCCCACAGGGAAGTTCCTCTCCACGAGACACTCGATCATCTGGGTTCCCACGGCGCCGGTCGCGCCAACCACTGCTACGTTCCACGTCTTCTTCATACTCGTTACATCTCCTCAAGACAAAAACGGGAGCGCGCCACCCAAAAAGAAAGGGGCGACGCGCTCCGTTGTAGTTCGACCAGTCGGACAATCGTCAATTGTCCATCGTCAATTGTCCGCTGTTCCTAGCGCTCCTTCAGGATCTGCAGCATGCGGCGCAGCGGCTCGGCGGCACCCCACAGGAGCTGATCGCCGCAGGTGAAGGCGGAGAGGTACTGCGGCCCCATCTTCATCTTGCGCACGCGGCCCACCGGTACGGTGAGCGAGCCGGAAACGGCTGCCGGGGTCAGCCCCGCCAGGGAGTCGGCCTTGTTGTTGGGGATGAACTTCACCCACTGGTTGTCGTTCTTGATCATGTCCTCGATCTCACCGATCGGGATGTCCTTGGTGAGCTTCATGGTGATCGCCTGGCTGTGGCAGCGCATGGCGCCCACGCGGACGCAGAGGCCGTCCACCGGGATCGGGTTCGTCGCACCGAGGATCTTGTTGGTCTCGGCGTATCCCTTCCACTCCTCGCGGCTCTGGCCGTCTTCGACCTCGCGGTCGATCCACGGGAGCACGCTGCCGGCCAGCGGGAAGCCGAATTCCTTGGTCGGCATCTCGGCGCTTCTCAGGGTGGCGGTGACCTTCCTGTCGATCTCGAGGATCGCGGAGCCCGGGGTGGCGAGCTGATCGGCCACGGCGCCGTGCAGCACGCCCATCTGGGAGAGGAGCTCGCGCATGTTCGGAGCGCCGGCGCCGGAGGCCGCCTGGTAGGTCATCGAGGTGAGCCACTCCACAACGCCCGCCTTGAAGAGGCCGCCCAGGCCCATGAGCATGAGGCTCACGGTGCAGTTGCCGCCGATGTAGTCCTTGATCCCTTTGGAAAGCGCCGCGTCGATGACGTTGCGGTTGATCGGATCGAGGATGATGACCGCGTCGTCCTCCATGCGCAGGGTGCTTGCCGCGTCGATCCAGTAGCCGTTCCAGCCGGCCTTCTTCAGCTCGGGACGGACCGCCTTGGTGTAGTCACCCCCCTGGCAGGTGATGATCACGTCCAGTTTCTTCAGCTCGTTGATGTCCGAGGCGTCCTTGAGCGTTCCCGCGTTCATGGGAGCTGCCTGACCTACCTGCGATGTTGTGAAGAATACCGGCTCGATACCAGCAAAATCGTTCTCTTCCTGCATGCGCTGCATGAGAACGGAGCCAACCATGCCACGCCAACCGACCATACCGACTTTCATAGGCGATCTTCCTTTCTGTTGAATTGTTTTATAGGCACCGGCAGGCGGACCTGCCTCCACTGTGATTAAAGGTTCGCGATGATGGCGTCGCCGATCTGCTTGGTGTTGACCAGCTTCTCGCCCGCCTTCTCCTGGTAGATGTCGCGGGTGCGGTACCCTTCGTCGAGCACGCGGGCGACGGCGTTGTCGATGGCGTCGGCCGCCTCGACCATGCCGAAGGAGTAACGAAGCATCATCCCTGCGGAAAGGATCTGGGCGATCGGGTTCGCGATTCCCTGGCCGGCGATGTCCGGGGCGCTGCCGCCGGAGGGCTCGTACATGCCGAAGGTCCCTTCGGCAAGCGAGGCGGAGGGGAGCATCCCGAGCGAGCCGGTGAGCATGGCAGCCTCGTCGGAGAGGATGTCGCCGAACATGTTCTCGCAGAGGATTACGTCAAATTGCTTCGGCCACCTTACCAGCTGCATGGCGGCGTTGTCCACATACATGTGGGAGAGCTCGACGTCCGGGTATTCCTTGGCGATGTTGATCACGATCTCGCGCCAGAGCACCGAGGTGGAAAGCACGTTCGCCTTGTCGATGGAGCAGACCTTCTTGCCGCGCTTCCTCGCCGCCTGGAAGGCGACGTGGGCGATGCGCTCGATCTCCGGAACGCTGTAGCGCATGGTGTCGACGCCGACGCGCTCGCGCCCTTCGCCGTCGATCCCCTTGGGCTGGGAGAAGTAGATGCCGCCGGTCAGTTCGCGGATCACCAGAATGTCGAAGCCGCCCGCAATCACCTCTTCCTTAAGGGAGGAGGCGCTGGTCAGCGACGGGAAGATGATGGCGGGACGCAGGTTCGCGTAGAGGCCGAAGATCTTTCTGAGCGGCAAAAGGGCGCCACGCTCCGGCTGCTCGTCCGGCGGCAGGGTTTCCCACTTGGGGCCGCCCACGGAACCAAAGAGAATGGCGTCGGAAGCCTTGCATATATTTACGGTGGTCTCCGGAAGGGCGCGCCCCTCGAGATCGATGCCTGCGCCGCCCACGTTGGCGTGCGTCCGCTCGAATTTCACATCGTAGCGTTTTTCGATCGCATCGAGTACCTTCAGTGCCTCTGCCATTACCTCCGGACCGATGCCGTCACCCGGCAGTACCGCTACCTTAAAAAGCTGTCCCATTGCACAACCTCCGATATGTATTAAATAGGCGATTCTATTTGCGGGACTGTCATATTGTCAACATAAAAAAGGCCGTCAAACATACGTTTAGCGTCCCAAACCTTGACGAGAGTTAAAACGGCAACACCTCATCCAGTCAACGCATGAAAAAGAACACTGCGACAACCGTTTTATTAGAGAATGGTAAAACTTTCAGTTTATCTCAATGAAGTGTTGTGGTACATTCTCCGCACCGTTTGAGTAAAGCCTCGCTATGCGGTGCAGCCTCACCCCCTCTTCGCACCCTCTCATGACGAGGGGCTGCTGGACAAGTTCATTAGAGAAGGTATCATTACCTGCGCAACCGAACAGCCTTTTCCGGAGCCGTGACATCATGCCGGCAAAACCGAAACAACTACATCTGATTCAGGAGACGCAATGCCATTCGCAGCCCGCTTGGGGCGGCTCGCCGCCGTCCTCTCCCTTCTTGCCATGACCGCCTGTTCCACAACCTCCGCCGGAAGCCACGTGCTCGGCAACCCCGAGAACCCATACCCGCTCTCCGCACCTCCCAAGGTCGGCGACATCATCCATCTTCCGACCGGGATACTGGTGACCCCGCAGCAGATGAGCGCTGTGGTGACCGACGCCCGGATCGCCTATATCGGGGAGACCCACGACAACCCGGCGGCGCACCGCCTGGAGCTGGACATCCTGAAGGCGATGGAAGAGCGCAAACCGGGGAAGGTCGCGCTCGGGATGGAGATGTTCACGCGCTCCCAGCAACCGGTGCTGGACCGCTGGGTGGCGGGTGAATTGGACGAAAAGTCCTTCATAAAGCAGTCGCGCTGGTTCGACACATGGAGGATGGACTTCGGCTACTACCGCGATCTGCTCCTTTTCTGCAGAGACAAGCACATCCCGGTGATCGCCCTGAACGCCGAGAAGGAAATCGTGCAGGCGGTGCGCAGCGGCGATCTTTCCGCACTCACCGCCGAGCAGAAGGCCCAGCTCCCGGAGATGGACCTCACCGACCGGTACCAGCGCGCCCAGACCGAAAGCATCTTCGCCGACCACAGCCACGGCAAGATGGCCGTCGAGGGGTTCCTGCGGGTCCAGACCCTGTGGGACGAGACCATGGCCGAGACGGCGGCGCGCTACCTTGCGAGCCCCGCCGGCAAGGAGCGCAGCCTCGTCATCATCGCGGGAGGAAACCACATAGGCTACGGTTTCGGCATACCACGCCGGGTGTTTCGCCGCGTCCCGACCTCCTACGTCACCATCGGCGGCCGTGAGGTGGTGGTTACCAGAAAAGAAGAGCCGGTGACCATGAACGTCGATCTGCCGGACTTTCCCGCGCCGCCGTACGACTTCCTGGTGCACTACGCCTACGAGGGGCTTCCCCAGCCCGAGGTCCAGCTAGGCGTCATGTTCGAGCCGACCGGCAAGGGCTCCGGCCTTATCGTGAAAATGGTACTCCCGGATTCCAACGCCTCGCGCGCCGGGCTCCAGGAGGGAGACGTGCTCCTGGAGATGGACGGGGAGCCGCTGAAGGAATCCTTCGACCTCGTGTGGGGCATCAAGCAGAAGCACCCGGGGGACAAATCCAAACTGAAGGTGGAACGCAAGGGGGAGACGCTCTCCCTGGAGGTGCTCTACAAGGAAGGCAAGCAGCATCAGCACGGCAAGCCGTGACCCGGCAGGTAATCGCAAAAGCATCCAGGAGGATATGTCATGTACGCCATGAGTAATGTCGGGAACACCATCGCCATGGTGCTTGCCGGAGGCAAGGGGGAAAGGCTGAGCCCCCTCACCATCAGAAGGGCCAAGCCGAGCGTCATGTTCGGCGGCAAATATAAGATCATCGACTTCGTGCTGAGCAACCTCTTCAACTCGGGGATCAAGAAGGTCTACATCCTGACCCAGTACCGCGCCTATTCGCTCAACAAGCACATTCGCGAATCGTGGGGTAAATGGACCGGCCTCGGGGAGTTTTTCGTGGCCATATCGCCCGAGACCAGCACGGAAAACGAGGAGTGGTTCAAGGGAACCGCCGACGCGATCCTGCAGTACCTGCGCTTCGTCGAATCCTCCGACGCCGACTACGTCGCCATCTTCGGCGGGGATCACATCTACAAGATGGACGTAAGCCAGATGATCGACTACCACCGCAGGAACCGGGCCGACCTCACCGTTGCGGCACTCGAGGTGCCGGTGCAGGAGGCAAGCCGGTTCGGCGTTTTCTCCGTGGACGAGGACTACAAGATCACCGACTTCAAGGAAAAGCCGAAAAAGCCCGAGAGCATTCCCGGCCGCGACACCTGCTTCGCTTCCATGGGGAACTACATCTTCTCCACCAAGAAGCTGATCGAGGTACTGCTGGAAGGGAAGAAGAGACACGAGGATCTCGATTTCGGCAAGCACGTCATCCCGATGATGCTGGAAAACCGTGACAAGGTCTTCGCCTACAACTTCAACGACAACATCATCCCGGGGATGAAGGCCGAGGAGAAGGGGTACTGGAAGGACGTAGGGACCATCGAGTCTTATTACGAGGCGAACATGGACCTGATCCACGTCTCGCCGCAGCTTAACCTGTACAACTACAAGTGGCCGATCCTGACCAACCAGGGGAACCTGCCCCCCGCAAAGACCGTCTTCGACGAGGAAGGAAGGCGCGGCGTCAACATCGACTCCTACGTCTGCGCCGGATGCATCACGAGCGGCGCCACGGTGACCCGCACCATCCTCGGGCCTCGCTGCAAGGTGAACAGCTACAGCACCGTGGAGGATTCCATCCTCTTCGAGAACGTGACGGTGGGGCGTCACGTGAAGATCAGGCGGGCCATCATCGACAAGAACGTCGTAATCCCGGACGGGACGGAGATAGGCTACGATCACGAGAAGGACCAGGCCAAAGGGTATCGGGTGACTGAATCGGGGATAGTCGTCGTCTCGCTGGCTTCCTAGAAGTAAACAAAAACAACAGAGATCACCTCCGGCCACCGCAGCCAGACGCCTTCCGGCGGGAGCACGCATGCGGGGAGCAATCAAGAAGAGCCAGCAACGCGAGATCCACAAGATCGTGGGGGTCTATGCCCTTTTCGGCAGCGCCTGGATCTACCTTTCCGGGTATGCCCTGATCTGGCTGGTCACCGACCGCCACCTCGCCGACAAGATAGAGGTCTACAAGGGGCTACTCTTCATCCTGGTCACCTCGTTCCTGCTCTACCAGTTGATCGGGCGCTTCACCGGACGCCTCGCCGAATCGATGACGAAACTGGAGCAGAGCGAGGCGCGCTTCCAGGCGATCTACCACAACGTCAACGATGCCCTCTTCATACATGACGCCGCGACCGGTGCCCTCGTCGACGTGAACCGGACCATGTGCGACATGTTCGGCTATACGCAAGAGGAGGCCCTAAACCTCACGCTGCAGCAGCTGAGCCTCGGTGAGCCCCCCTACTCCGAAGAGGAGGCGCAGCGCCTGTTGAAGCTTGCGGCCCAAGGGACGGCGCAGACCTTCGAGTGGCGCAGCAGGAAAAAGGACGGCTCCCTGTTCTGGTCCGAGGTGAGCCTGCGCCGCGCCGAGATCGGCGGCATCGACCGGATCATCGTGCTGGTGCGCGACATCACGAAGCGCAAGGAGATCGAGGAGGCGCTCAGACAGAACGAGGAGACCCTCAAGGTGCTCATGGAGGAGATGCCGGCGGGGGTCGCGTGGGCCAACGAAGCGGGCATCATCGAGTACGTAAACGGTTACGTGAGCGACTGGCTCGGCTTCGTCTCCGCCGACCGCCCCACCCTTGAGGAGCTCATGCAGCGGGCCCTTCCGGATCCCTCCTACCGCGACGAGATTCTCGGGGCCTGGCGCACCGGGATCGGCGAGACCCTGGAGAGCGGCGTCCTCGCCCCCATCGAAGCGAAGATCACCTGCATCGACGGCACCTTGCGGCACGTCATCCTCAACACCCGCCTGGTTTACCACCGCATCCTTTTCACCTTCACCGACATCACCAAGTGGGAAGCGATGCAAAGCGAGATCCTGAAGGCCCAGAAGCTCGAGTCACTGGGGGTCCTGGCAGGCGGCATCGCACACGACTTCAACAACATCCTCACCGGGATCCTCGGCAACCTCTCCTTCGCGGAACTGATGCTGGAGGGAAACCACCCGGCCCTGGGTCCGATCAAGAACGCCGAGAAGGCGTCGCAGCGCGCCGCCGAGCTCGCGCACCAGCTCCTCACTTTCTCCAAGGGGGGACAGCCGATCAAGAAGGTGGTATCGGTCGCGAAACTGGTGCAGGAATCTCTCTCCCTCGCGCTGCACGGCACCAAGGTGCAGACCAAAGTGGACCTTCCCGCCGACCTGCACGCCATCGAAGCGGACGAGGGGCAGATAAACCAGGCCTTCAGCAACGTGATCATCAACGCCTGCCAGGCCATGCCCGGAGGGGGCGTCCTTTCGGTGCGGGCGGAAAATGTCCCGCTCCCCGAAGAGAACCCCATGATGCTGCCGGCGGGGGAGTACGTGAAGGTATCCTTCACCGATGAGGGGTGCGGCATCCCTTACCAGGAGCAGAAGCAGATCTTCGATCCCTACTACAGCACGAAGCCCGGAGGGAGCGGCCTCGGGCTCGCCTCGGTCCACTCCATCGTCAGCAGGCACGGCGGCAAGGTGGAGGTCGATTCCGCACCGGGCGAGGGGACCACGCTCACCTTCTACCTCCCCTCGGCGGGGGAAGCCGCGCCGGAGCAGGAAGCGCAGGCGGAGCCCGCATCGCCTCGCGGCGGGGGCGGGGGAAGCGTGCTGGTGATGGACGACGAAGAGCCGATAAGGACCCTGGCGCAGGAGATGCTGCAGTACCTCGGTTATCGCGTGGCGACCTGCGGCACGGGCGAAGAGGCGGTGCGGCTCTATCGGGAAGCGTTCGAGGGGGGAGAGGCGTTCGCGGCGGCCATCATGGACCTGACCATACCTGCGGGGATGGGGGGAAAGGAGGCGGCGCAGCGGATTCTGGAGCTCGACCCGAAAGCGAAATTGATCGTATCGAGCGGCTACTCTAACGACCCGGTCATGGCGAGCTACGCCGAGTACGGCTTCTGCGCCGCGGTGGTGAAGCCGTACCGCTGCAGCGACCTGCAGCAGACGCTTGAAAAGGTGGCCCGCCGCCGATAGGCGCACCTGGAGCGGGGTTCCAGCTTATCCCTTCTTTTCGCCCCACAATTCCTTGAGGCGCCAGTTGCGGCCGCATCCGTCATGGTAGCGCTGGTAGTGATACGGGTTCTTCTTGTAGTACTGCCGGTGGTACTCCTCGGCCGGGTAGAAGTCCGAGGCCGGGCGGATTTCCGTGAAGACCTGCGCCCCCAACAGGTTAGTGCGTTGCGCATCATCCCTCGCCTCCTCCGCAGCCCTGCGCTGCTCCTCGTCCAGGTAGAAGATGGCGGTCTGGTACTGGGGGCCGTAGTCGCAGAACTGCCTGTTTTTGGTGGTGGGATCGATGTTGCGCAGAAAGATCCGCAAGAGTTCGCGGTAGTTCACCCGCGCCGGGTCGAAGACGATTTCCACCGCTTCGAGGTGGCCGGTTTCCCCCTCGCAGACCTGCTGGTAGCTGGGATTGGGGAGAAAGCCGCCGCTGTAGCCGGGCATCACCGAGAGGACGCCGGGGATGCTGTCAAAGACCGGCTCCATGCACCAGAAGCAGCCGCCGGCAAAGATGGCGGTTTGGGTGGCAGGTTCTGTGGAACTGTTTTCCATGGTTTCTCCTTTGGCACCTGAGGCGCCGCGTCGGACTGTTCGGACTGGTCGGACTGGTCGGACTGGTCTGACTGGCTGGCAGCCGCTACTGGGGCGCCCCTACCCGGTCACCGCGATGACCTCTTCGTAGGTGGTGATACCCTCCAGCATCTTCCTCACCGCAAGCTCCCGCAGGGTCACCAGGCCATCCCTACGCGCGGCCCCCTGCAACTCGCCCAGGTCCATCCGCTCGGCGATCACCGCCTTGATCGACTCGTTCACGTCCAGCACCTCGAAGATCCCGGTCCTTCCCTTGTAGCCGGTGCCGCGGCACTCGGGACACCCTTCGCCCGCCCAGACCGCGGGGGTGCGCTTGAGCCCCAGGTACTCGGCCTCCTCCGCGCTCAGGTGACGCTCCTTTTTGCAGGCCGGGCAGATCTTCCGCAAAAGCCGCTGCGCGATGATGCCAACCACGGTGGAGGAGATCAAAAAGGAGGGAACGCCAAGATCCAGAAGGCGCGTCACCGAGGACGTGGCGTCGTTGGTGTGCAGCGTGGAGAGCACCAGGTGCCCGGTAAGCGCCGCCTGCACCGCGTTCTCCGCCGTCTCCTTGTCCCTTATCTCGCCGATCATGATGATGTCCGGGTCCTGCCTGAGCACGTTTCTCAGCACCTTGTCGAAGGTCACCCCGATCCCGGACTGCACGCCTACCTGGTTGAACTCCTCCATCACCATCTCGATCGGGTCCTCGACGGTCACGATGTTCACTTCCGGCGAGGAGAGCGTCCTAAGCGACGAGTAGAGCGTCGTTGTCTTGCCGCTGCCGGTGGGACCGGTGACGAGGATGATGCCGTTCGGGCGGCGCAGGAAGGAGCTGTAGAGCTGGTACTCCCTCGGGTAGAAGCCGATGGTGTCCAGCTCCTGCATCAGGACGTCGGGGTCGAAGATCCTGATCACCACCTTCTCTCCGAAAGCGACCGGAAGCGTCGAGACGCGCAGCTCCACCTCCCGGCCGTCATGGCTCGTCTTGATCCTGCCGTCCTGCGGGCGCCTTTTCTCGGCCAGATCCATGCGGGAGAGCATCTTGATACGTGAGACGATGGGGGGATGCAACTGCTTCGGGACCACGTGCACGTTGTGCAGCACCCCGTCCACCCGCAGGCGCACCAGGGACTTCTCCCGCTTGGGCTCGATATGGATGTCGCTCGCCCTCTGGTCGAAGGCGTACTGCAGCAGGAAATCGACCGCCGAGATGATGTTGCGGTCCGTCCCCTCGATCTCGTGCCCGCTTTTAAGGCGAACGAACTGCTCGAGGTTGCCGAGATCGACGGAGGCGGCGACCTCGCTCTCGGCGGCCTGCACCGACGCCCTGAAACCGAAGAACTCCCTCAGGATCTTCAGGATGTCGTTACGCGAGGCGAGCACGCGGCGAAACTCCAGCCGCTTGATGCTCCTTAGCTCCTCGACCACCTCGTCGTTGAAGGGGTCCGCGACGGCGAGGGTCACCACGCCGTCGGCACTCCCCACCGGGACGATCATGTGCCGCAGGGCGAAGGGGCGCGAGATGTGCGCCGTCACCACGTCCAGGTCGAGCTTCATCGGGTTGATCTTCATGTACGGCATCCCTACCGCGGCGGCCAGCACCTCGGTGATGGCGTCCTCGGTGAGAAGCCTGCCGCTGGAGCCGGGGATCTCCAGGTTGAGCGACGCGATGACCTCGGCGGGAGACGGCTTTCCCGGCCCCTGCTGCAGCCGGCGCGAATACCCCGCCTGCTGCGCCCCGGCCAGCCGGTGCCCCTGCGCCTCACCCTTCTGCATGAGCTCCTCGAACTGCTCGTGGCTGATCAGCTCCCGCTTCATGAGGATAAGCGCCACGTTCTTTATGGTCACCGCCTTTTTTTTCTGCATGGCTCCACCTTCTAATGGGACTAAGCCTGCGAGTATCCGCGAGAAACATAGTGATGTCAAGGACGTGCAAGTTTGACAATGGATGGCTCGCCGGTATCATTAATTGGCGCCTATGAGTAAGGCGATCCACTACAGATGCCAGAGGAGGGGTACCATGTTCGAACTGTTCGAGAAGGCAGTGCTGACGGCTCTCGGTGCGGCGGCGATCACCCAGAAAAAGGGCGAGGAGATGATCCAGGAGATGAAGTCGCGCTACAAGATCAGCGAGGAGGAAGGGCGGGCTTTCCTTGATCGGATCCAGGAGATGGCGCGCACCGGGCAACAAAAGAGTGCCGAGATGGCCGAGACCGAAGTGAAAAAGGCGCTGGACCGGATGGGGATGGTGTCGCGGGAGGAGTTCGAAAAGCTGGAACGGCGTGTGAAGACACTCGAGGCGCTGCAGGCCCAGAGCGTCACCTCGCAGCCGGAGGATGAGTGTTTAGGATAGTAAACATAAACCGCAACGTCAGGAGCATCAGGCGCTACCGCCAGATCATCACCGTCATCGGGGGTTACGGGCTCGGGCACCTGCTCGAGTACCTGAACCTCGGGCAGGTGGTCGATTTCTCACGCCGGGTCCTCAGACGGCGCCCCCCGAAGGCCGCCCACCTGTCGGCGCCGGAGCGCCTGCGCCTGGCCCTCGAGGAGCTCGGCACCACCTTCATCAAGTTGGGGCAGCTTCTCTCCACCCGCGCCGACATCATCCCGGCCTCCTTCGTCCAGGAGCTCACCCATCTGCAGGACAAGATCCCGTGCCTCCCCTTCGAGGAGATCAAAGAGCAGATCGAGCACGAGCTTGGTGTCCCGCTCGAGCAGCGTTTCCTGTACGTGGAGCCGGAGGCGATCGCGGGGGCCTCCATCGCGCAGGTGCACCGCGCCACGCTCGTCACCGGCGAGGACGTGGTGGTGAAGGTGCGGCGCCCGGGTGTGGTCGAGGCGGTGGAAACCGACATCGACATCCTCATGGGGGTGGCGCTTCTTTTGGAGCGCCACATGGCCCGCAGCGACATCTACGACCCGGTCGGGGTGGTGCGCGAGTTTTCCTACACCATCAGGCGCGAGCTGGACCTCACCCGCGAAGGGCACGCCATCGAGAAGATCCGGGACAACTTCAAGGGGGACGCGACCCTCTACTTCCCGAAGGTCTACTGGGAGGCGACCTCGAAAGGGGTGCTCACCACCGAGTACGTGGAAGGGATCAAGGTGAGCGACACCCTGGCCATCGAGGAGGCGGGGCTCGACGGCCGCGAGATCGCCGCGCGCGGCGCCAGGGTCTTCCTGAAGATGGTGCTCGAGCACGGCTTCTTCCACGGCGATCCTCATCCCGGCAACGTCCTCATCCTGAAGGACAACGTGATCTGCCTCCTCGATTTCGGGATGGTGGGAAGGCTCGACCCCGCCGTGAAACGCTACCTGACCGATGTCCTCGTGGCGGTGATCAACCGCGACGTCGAGGGGCTCGCCTACGTCATCGTGGAGGCGGGCGACGCCGCCGAGACGGTCAACATGCAGGCGCTCAAGAAGGCGCTCGCCGAATTCATCGACAGCTATTTCGAGATCCCGCTCAAGGAGATCGAGGTCGGGCGCATGCTCATGGAGTTCATCGACCTGATCTCCACGCACCGCATCAAGGTGCACCCGGACCTCACCATGCTGGTGAAGGTGCTGGTGGTGGTCGAGGGGATGGGGCGCCGGCTCGACCCGGACTTCGACATGGTGGGGCACCTGCGCCCCTTCCTGGAGCGCGAGTTCCGCCGGCAGCGCTCCCCGGGGCGCCTGTTCCACGAGGTCGAGCAGGGGATCGAGGGGTACCTCACCCTCGCCCGCAACCTGCCGCGCGACGTGAAGGAGATCCTCAACAAGGTAAACCGCAACAAGTTCCGCATCGACCTGGAGCACCGCGGCCTGGACCGCTTCTCCAAGGAGCTGGACCGTTCGGCGAACCGGCTCTGCCTCTCCCTCATCATCGCCGCCCTGCTGATCGGCTCGTCCATCGCCATGCAGGGAAACCGCGGCCCCATGCTCTGGGGGCTTCCCGCCTTCGCCTTCTTCGGCTACACCTGCGCCGGCCTGGTCGGCATCTGGTGGATGATCGCCATCCTCCGCTCCGGCAGACTGTAGCAAAAACGCCACACCGCTCGTTGCACTGACACCACAGGCGCATTTTTACCACACCCGTTTTCCCGCCCCCTCCTCGAAACGATCCCGTCTACAAGACCGTAGCAGCGTGCTTTTTTCCAATGAGAAGCGCGGCGGCCGATTTGGCGCACAACTTGCTTGATGGTAAGCATACTGACTATCAGGAGCAAGCAGATGATATTCCAACAGACTTTGGGGAACAAGGTAACCTTCAGCGGCATCGGCCTGCACTCCGGCAAGACGATCACCATCACGCTGCGCCCGGCAGATCCCGGCACCGGCGTCGTCTTCCACAGGGTTGACCTCACCCCGGCGGTTTCCATAGAAGCACACGCGATGAACGTCGTGAACACGAAGCTCAACACCACCATCGGCAACGGCGAGACGACCGTCTCCACCATCGAGCACCTCATGGCGGCTCTCTACGGCTGCGGCATCGACAACGCCCACATCGACATCAACGGCCCGGAGGTTCCCATCATGGACGGCTCCGCCGCCCCCTTCGTGGCCGCCATCGCCAAGGCCGGCGTGAAGGAGTCGAAGAAGGCGCGCAAGTACCTGGTGGTCAAGAAGCCGGTTTCCATCACCGAGGGGGACAAGAAGGCGTCCATCATCCCCTCGCGCCACTACAAGATCTCCTTCGACCTGCACTTCCCGCACCCGGCGGTAAAGAGCCAGGCCCGTTCGCTTGAGTTCACCCAGAGCAACTTCGCCGACGAGTTCGCCTCCGCGCGCACCTTCTGCTTCCTGGCCGAAGTCGAGATGATGAAGGCACACGGCCTGGCGCTCGGCGGCTCGCTGGACAACGCCATCGTCATCGGCGACCAAGGGGTGCTGAACCCCGAGGGGCTCAGGTTCCAGGACGAGTTCGTGCGTCACAAGATCCTTGACTCCGTAGGCGACATGTCGCTCGCCGGTCACCGCCTGATCGGTCACGTGAAGGCGTCCAAGTCCGGGCACGACCTGAACCACAAGCTGGTCATGGAGCTTTTGAAGCGTCCGGACTGCTACACCCTGATCGAGTTCACTCCGCAGGCCTTCAACGCCCCCTTCAACATCGCCCTGCCGGAGCTTTCCTGGCTGGAGGCCTAGAGGCGGACCGAGGGTCGGATCGAGATCGAGATAAAAAGAAAGCAGCTCCTTACGGGAGCTGCTTTTCTCGTTTCCGACGCCGCGTCGAAGTGCTTGAAATCCCTAGCCCGTTCGTATAGAGTGGCCTGATGCCGATGTCTGCCCAAAAAGGAGGGCTTCCCCCGCACAGCCAGGGAAGCGATCTTTCCCCCAGCGAGATCAGAAAGAGAAAGCGCGAGGCGGTCATCGTCGTCGTGTCGCTGCTCTTGATCGTCCTGCTCACCTACTTCGAGATTCACCTGTCGCGCCTCTCCTCAGAGGTGCCGATGGTAAGCAACATCGTCATCTTCGGCATCATCAACGTCATCATCCTCCTTATCATCCTCCTCGTTTATCTCGTGTTCAGGAACATCACCAAGCTGTTCATCGAGCGGCGCAAAAACACGCCGGGGTCGAAGCTGCGCACGAAGCTCGTGCTCGCCTTCGTCACCCTTTCGCTCGTGCCGACCATGCTCCTTTTCTTCGTGTCGGCCGGTTTCATCACCAACAGCATCCAGAACTGGTTCAACAAACAGGTGGAGACCTCGCTGAACGAGTCGATGGAGGTGGCACAGGTCTACTACAAGACCTCTGCGGCCAACTCCCTTTACTACGGCCAGCAGATCAGCGACACCATCAAGGAGAGAAAGCTCCTAAACGACGAGAACCTGCCCAAGTTGAAGGCCCTGGTGCGCCAGAAACAGGAGGAATACAACCTGGGCGTCGTCGAGGTCTTCTCGGCGCAGCGCGAGGAGCTCTTCCGTGCCGCGAACCCGAAGCTCCCCTTGAGTGAGTTCACCAACCCCTCCTCCGAGGACATCAACGTGGGGCTCGCCGGGCAGAAGCTCACCCGGGTGAACGCGATCGGCAAGGCGGACCTGATCCGCGGCATCGTGCCGATCCGTAGCAACTTCAACGACAAGGATGTCGTCGGCGTCATCGTCGTAAACTATTACGTCCCCTACTCCCTCGTCTCGAAGATGCGTGAGATCTCCGCCTCGTACCACGAGTTCCGTCAGCTGAAGATCCTCAAACACCCGATCGCCACCGGCTACATCCTCACCCTTTTCCTGATCACCATGGTGATCGTCTTCCTCGCGGTCTGGTTCGGGGTGTACCTCGCCCGCAGCCTCACCATCCCGATCCAGGAACTTGCCGAGGCGACCCGCCAGGTGGCGGAGGGGAACCTGGACGTGCACCTCGGGGAGGGAAGCGGCGACGAGATCGGCATGCTAATCGCCTCCTTCAACCGGATGACCGAGGACCTGCGCGCGAACCAGCTCGCCCTGCAGCACACCAACGAGGAGCTGCAAAAGAGCAACACGGAGTTGGAGCAGCGGCGCCGCTACATGGAGGCGGTCCTCGCCAACGTGACCGCCGGCATCATCTCGGTGGACAAGGACGGGCTCCTCACCACGGTGAACAAGTCGGCCGAAAAACTACTGCTCATCAACACCGAGAAGGTGAACGGCAAGAACTTCCGCGAGGTGCTGCAGCCGGATCACCTGGACATCGTCAAGGGGCTTTTGCGCGACATGGTGCTCCAAAAGCACGACTCCATCGTGCGCCAGGTGACCATCCCGATGCGCGACGGCGAGCTCACCTTGCTCACCAACCTGACCGTCCTGAAGGATGAGAACGACGCCTTCATGGGGATGGTGGTGGTGCTCGACGACCTGACCTCCCTGATCAAGGCCCAGAGGATGGCGGCCTGGCGCGAGGTGGCCAGAAGGATCGCCCACGAGATCAAGAACCCGCTCACCCCGATCCAGCTCTCGGCGCAGCGGCTCAGAAAGCGCTATCTATCACGCTTCGAGGGGGAGGAAGAGGTCTTCGACCAGTGCACCGCCATGATCATCAAGTCGGTGGACGAGTTGAAGGGGCTTGTGAACGAGTTCTCCAACTTCGCCCGGATGCCCGCATCGGTGCCGAAGCCAAACGACCTGAACGACATCCTGAAGGAGGCGCTCACCCTCTACGAGGAGGGGCACCGCCACATACGCTTCTCGCTCAACGCCGACGAGAAGATGCCGCCGATCATGCTGGACCGTGACCAGATCAAGCGCGTGGTGATCAACCTCCTGGACAACGCGGTCGCCGCCATCGAGGGAGAGGGAGAGGTCGAACTCGCCACCTGCTACGACAGCACGCTCAAAATGGCCACCTTCACCGTCTCCGATACCGGCCACGGCATCCCCGCCGAGGACAGGCCGCGCCTTTTCGAGCCGTACTTCTCCAGGAAGAAGAGCGGCACCGGCCTCGGCCTTGCCATCGTGAACACCATCATCTCCGACCACCACGGTTTCATCCGTGCCAAGGAGAACCACCCGAAGGGAAGCCGCTTCATCATCGAGCTGCCGGCCGACGCTTAGAGGCAGGCCATCGAGTCAGCCATCACCATTTGGACCCGAGGACGGTGCGGGGACTGCCGCCGCTTCCCGTCACGGAGATATCGATATGACGCTTAAACGTGTGCGCTCGTGGCTCCTGCCGCTCATCGCAACGATACTCACCATCGCGGTACTTGCGGCGAGCCTTCTTCCCCGGCTGCTGGATCTCGACACCTACAAGGCCGACATCCTGGCGCAGGTAAAGAGCGCCCTGAAACGTGACCTGCAGTACCAGTCCGGCGCCTTCACCGTCCGCCTCACCCCGGCCTTCACCTTCACCGGCGTCACCATCAAGGAGAAGGACGGCAGCTCCGATTTCGCGAGCGCCGACCGGCTCACCGTGCGCATCGCCATCCTGCCGCTTTTAAGCGGCAAGCTCGTGCTCTCCCGCATCCAGCTGGAACGCCCAGTCGTCCATCTCTGGCGCGACCGCCAGGGGGTTTTCAACATCTCCGACATGCTCACACCAAGCGGCGGCGAAGCCCCGGGCATCCGGCGCGTCGAGCTTAAAAAGGCGAAGATCCGGTTCGCCGACTACGCCTTTTCCGAACAGCCGGTGGTGACCGAGCTCTCCGACACCGACCTGCAGCTAAGCCGCATCATCCGCGGCAAGGACTGCGACTTCAAGCTCGCAGGGCAGCTCGCCTCGGGGAGATCCATGGTCCCCATCGAGCTCTCCGGGGTCGCGGAGATCCCCGCAGCCGGCGCCTCCCTCGCGGCGATGCCGATCCACGGCAAGATCAAGACCGGCCCGGTCGACGTCGGGCATTTCTGGCCCTATTACAGCCGCTTCGTGCCGTTCAAGAGCCTGGCCGGCGAACTGGCGCTCGAGGCGAGCATAAAGGGGCGCCTGAACGCCTTCACCGCGAAAACGGAATACCGCTTCACCAGGCTGAACCTCGACTACCCGCAGGTGTTCCACGCCCGGCTCACCCCGAAGCTCTTCAAAGGCTCCTGTTCCCTGGAGCTTGGCAACCGCGACCTCGCCATCGACCACGTGAAAGTCGACCTGGACGGCTTCAAGATAAACGGCAAGGTGAAGCTCTCCGACCTTCATTCCGGCGATATCCGCATCACCGCCGAAGCCGCCACGAACAGCTTCAACCTGCGCAACTACCGGCAGTACATCCCCTACGGGATCATCGTCGACGACACCTCACACTTCATCGAGCAAAAGATCACAGGCGGCGTGTATCGACTGGACCAGGGGCGCCTGGACGGCCGGGTAAGCCAGATCCTGCACATGGAACGGGGACAGAACTACAACGTCCTCTACATCAAGGCGCACGTCGAGGACGGGGTGGTGAACTACGGCTCGGGGATCCCGGTTTTCACCGGCGTGAAAGGGCAGCTGGAGCTCTCCGGCAAGGATTTCCTCCTGAAGGGGATGACCGGCCGCTTCGGCACCTCCCCCATGTCGCTAGAGGGGCGTATCACCGATTACCCCCTCAACCACCCATGCCAGTACCCGTTCACCGCCAAGGTGCAGCCGAGACAGCCCGAGGTGGTATGGCTTCTGGGAAAAGGGATCGCCTCGTTCACCACGAACGGCATGGTGAACCTCAAGGGGGAAGGGACCACCGCGCTGTACCGGCTCTCGGGTGACAGCGACCTCACCACCGCCTCCTACGCCTTCAAGGACCTGGTCGCCAAACCGGCGGGACGCCCGAACAGCATCTCCTTCAGCATGGACTTCGACAAGGAGAAGTTCCGCATAAACGCCCTCAACTACCAGCTCTACCCCGCCGCCCTCTCCGCCACCGCGCTAAGCCGCTACGACGGCCCGGTGAGCTTCGATATCCGGACCAACCAGTTCCAGAGCACGGAGGTGGGACAGCTCGTCCCCATGGTGAAGAAGTACCACCCGACCGGTCAGGTACAGCTTGCCCTCCACGCCGCCGGCCCCGACATGGACCGGCTTTTCTGGACCGGCAACGTGGGCCTCGCCGGGGTGACCCTGAAGCCCTGGGACAAGGGGAAATTGCTGACCGGGGTGAACGGGACGGTGAAGATCAACGGCGAGAGCTTCGAGACCTCCCAGCTCCAGGTGCGCCTCGGCAGCACGCTCTTTTCCGGTCGCGGCGTCGTCACCGGGATGCAAAACCCGATCTGGCAGATCACCTTCAGCTCTCCGTCGGTCGACCCGACCGATCTCGGTTACGCCGGCGGCGCTGCGGCGCTCCGCGTGGAGCGTGTGCACGGGAGCATCACCTACCACAACGACACCCTGCAGATCGCCTCGCTTGCCGGCACGCTGGGCAAAAGCTCGCTGCAGTTGAAGGGGGGCGTGAAGGACCTGCAGCACCCGGCAATCGAGCTCCAGGTGAACGCCGGCTATCTCGACCCGGACGACCTGCTGCCGCTTTTCGGCGGCAACCAGGGAGGCGACAGCCGCGTGACGGTCCGCGCCCACGTCACCGCAGCGGAAGGCGCCCTGAACGACTTCCCTTTCCAGCACCTGCGCACCAGCGTCTTCTACGAAAACCGCGTGCTCCAGTTGCTCCCCTTCGAGTTCGCCTCCTTCGAGGGAGAGGTGACCGGCAGGCTGCGCACCGAGTTCACCGGCGGGCAGCCGCGCCACACCCTGTCCTGCAGCGCACAAAAGGTCTCCGCGGACCGGTTGCTGCACGCTCTCGGGGTGAAAAAACAGCAGGTGACCGGATCGCTGTCGCTGCAGGCCGAGCTGACCGCGCGCGGCGAGACCGGCCCGGAACTGAAAAGGAGCGTCCAGGGGAGTGCGAAGGCACGCATCGAGCGCGGCACGATCCGGAAGTTCTCGACACTCTCCAAGGTCTTCTCGATCCTGAACTTCTCGCAGCTCTTCAAGGGGGAACTCCCGGACATGGTCTCTGGGGGGATGCCATTCAACAGGATCACCGGCGACATCAGCTTCAACAACGGCATCGCGTCGACGCAGAACCTGTTTTTGGACAGCAACGCGATGAACATATCGGCAGTGGGCAAGATGGACCTGGTGAAAAACGAAGTGGACCTGAACATAGGGGTCCAGCCGCTGCAGACCGTGGACAAGGTGGTGAGCAAGATCCCCATCGTCGGCTGGATCCTGACCGGCAAGGACAAGAGCCTCATCACCACCTATTTCGAGGCCAAAGGGCGCATCGACGATCCCCAGGTCACCGCGGTCCCGGTGAAGTCACTTGCTAAGGGGGTCTTCAATATCTTCAAGCGGGTGTTCGAGCTTCCCGCGCGCCTCATCACCGACACGGGAGAGGTTGTCATCGGGCGCTAGCCGGGAAAAGAGGGGCGGTATATCAGACTTTTTTTAGTTGTAAAGTCCGAGACGGTTATGCTATTTTTTGCAGCGCTGTCCATTTCTTAAATCCATCCAACTTGGAGGAAACTGTGAAGAAGACTTTGGTTGTAATGTTGGCAATCGTTGCTGTGGCAGCTGCCGGCTGCAAGAAAAAAGATGAGGCACCGCAGGCCCCCGCACAGGCACCGGCTGCAGCTCCCGCAACCCAGATGCCCGCAGTAGCTCCGGGCACCGACCCGCATGCCGGGCTCAAACCTCAGGAAGTCAAACCGGGCGCTGGCCACAAGGGCAAAGTCCTTGAAACCATGGACTCCGGCGGGTACACCTACGCACAGATCGAAGAGAAAGGCGAGAAAATCTGGGTTGCGTCCATGCAGACCCCGGTGAAAGTCGGCGACACCATCGAGTTCCAGGATTCCCCGCCGATGATCAACTTCCAGAGCAAGACTCTGAAGCGCACTTTCGACAAGATCATCTTCGCTCCGGGCCTTGCCGTCAACAAGTAGGCCTCCCGGTAAAGCAGATAAAAAAAGGCGCCCCCGCAAAGGAGGCGCCTTTTTTTATTGTTTCCGTTTTCCGCGTTTTCCGCCATGCCCTCGCGCCGCAAGCGCCGCCCCCTCCAGCGCGGCCTCGTCCTCCGGTGCAAGTTCCAGGGCCCTGGCGTAGTGTTTGGACGCAGCCTCCCTGTCGCCTGCCGCGAGCGCCAGCTCCCCCAGGGCGAGCCAGGCGGGCAGATGCCGGGGGACCAGTTGCGCCAGCTTTCCGTAGCAGCGCAGCGCCCCCCCCAGATCCCCTTCCCTTCCCTGCAGGGCACCAAGTTGCAGCCATCCCCACGGGTTGTCCGGCTCCTTGCGTACCATGCCGCGGTAGATCGTTTTCGCCCCGTCCCAGCCCCCCTCCTGCTCCAGCGCCTCGGCCTCCAGCATCTCGGTCACGAAGGAGTACCCGACCACCTTGCGTTGCGCCGCGAATTCCGCACGGGTAAAGGGGGCCTTTTCCCCGGCCTTTTCCAGCGCCTTCAGCATCGCCTCCCGGGAGCGCTCAACGAAGGGGTCCCGGCGCACCAGAAAGCCTTCCCCTTCCCGCTCCTCGAAGAGGTGCTCGGAGACCTCGCGCTGCCGCACGGCGCGCATGAGAAGCTCCGTCCCCGGATAGTAGACAAGCGGGGAGACCTGCCCGTCCTGGGGCTTGATCCGCTCGATGAGCCGCACCGTCTCCTTCAGATCGGCGTCCCCCTCGCCCGGTATTCCGGTGATGAGGTAGACCGAGAGGTTGATCCCCGCACGACGCACCGCCGCCGCGGCACGCTCCACGTCGGTCGGTAGGATCCTTTTCCCGAGCGCCTTAAGCATCTCCGGGGAACCGGATTCCACGCCGAACTGGATGCATTCGCACCCGGCGCGCTTCATGGCGACGAGCATCTCCTCGTCCACCGCGTTGACCCGCGACTGGCAGTTCCAGAGGATGTGCAGGCGCTCCTCCTCGATGAGCCGGCAGATCTCCATGACGCGCGAACGGTTGGCCGTGAAGGTGTCGTCACGGAAGGAGAAGTAGATGAGGCCGTAACGCTCTTTGACCATGCGCAGCTCGCGTACCACCGACTCGGGGGAGCGAAAGCGCACGCCGCGCCCCCAGAAAAGGGGTGAGGAGCAGAACAGGCAGCTCGCCGGACAGCCGCGCGAGGTGATGATGAACTCGAGCTGGCGCCTTAAGTCGACGCCGACCGTTTCACCAAGCTCTTCCGCGGCCAGAGGGAGCGCGTCCAGGTCGGTGATCGCCCCGCGCGGCGCGGTCCGGACCGGCTTGCCCGCTTCGCGCCAGGCGAGGCCGGGAACCGAGGCGAGACTTCTTCCCTCACCGCGGGCATCCACGAGCTCGAGCAGGGTCTCCTCCCCTTCCCCGAGCACGACGGCGTCGATCTCAGGGTACCGCTCCAGCTGTTCCTGCCACGCGTGCGTCGCATGCGGCCCGCCGAGCAGGGTGAAACACCTGGGCTGGATCTCCTTCACCAGCCGTGCAAGCGCTACCGATTCGCTCCTGTTGTGGGTGAACTGGGAGATGCCGACCATCTCCGGGGCGAGCCGGCGGATCAATGCGCGGACAGCTTCGGTGGAGAAGGAGGAGAAGTTGGCCAGGGTGACCTGGTGGCCGGCGCGCTTCAAGACGGCGCTCAGGGAGAGAAGCCCCACCGGCAGAAGCGAGGTGTACGGGTCGGCAGCCCCTTCGGGATGGCATTTATAGGCGAGGAGTATCTTCATGCTGCGTCCATAAAAAAATCCGGCCCGAGGGCCGGATTCGTTGAATGTTTGTCAGGGACGGGGCTAGTTGCTGGAGAGGCCGTCCTCTTCCATGGCGTTGTCGGAGTTGTCCTCTTCGACACCGAGGATCAGGTCGTCGAGCCTGAAGACTTCCGGGTTCACCTTGGCGATGCGTTTGGCCCCCAGGAAACGGGAGCGGTAATAGGAGGTATTGAGGGAGGAGATCACCACCTTGCGGTCGCGCGAGGAGGCATGGATCATCTTGTTGTTACCGAGGTAGATACCGACATGGGAGGGATACGAAGCGTAGGTGGCGAAGAAGATGAGGTCCCCCCTCTGCAGGTCCCCCGGCGCCACGGCGTTGCCGACCTCGAACTGCTCGCGCGCGGTGCGCGGCAAAGAGACTTCCAGTTCCTTGAAGACGTGCTGTACGAAGCTGGAACAGTCGATGCCGGAGCGGGAGCTGCCGCCGAAGCGGTAGCGGGTGCCGAGGAAGCCGTAGGCCGACTTCTTCAGCTCTTTCAGGCTGTCCACCTTCAACTCGGCGTTCTTGGCGAGGTCGACCTGCTGTTCGGGTTCGAGCGAGGCCAGCTCCTGAAGGCTCTGCTCGTAGTCCTTTTCGTTGAAGAGATCCGGATGACGCAGCTGGAGCTTCTTTGCTACCTTGACCTTCGGCTCTTCCGCAGGCGCACTTTCCCTGAGTACCAGCATCTTCCCAGGCTTCACCCTCACGCTGCTGAGGCCGTTGAGCCTCTTCAGTTCGGCAACGGAAACCCCGGTCTTCTTGGCAATGCGGGTGAGGGTCTCGCCTTTTTTCACCTTGTACGTCTTGGCATCGCCGGCGGATGCGCTCTTGCCTTCAGAGACGGAGCGCGGCGGGATGACCAGGAGCACGCGCGGCTTGACGCTGTTGCCCACCAGGTTGTTGGCGGCCTTCAGTTCTTCCACGGTGACGTTGTATTTCTTGGCGAGCGAATATAGGGTTTCGTGCTTTTTTACGCGATGGGTCTTTGCGGCGAAGGCGAGCGAAGGGAGGGAGAGCATGATGATGCACACGGTCAAGAGCTTCAGGCTTCTTATCATGAGTCCTCCTTCATTGTTTTAGAAAAAACAGCGGGTGCGTCGATTTATATAACAATCGGCGCCCCCTGTCAACTTTTATGACAACCCTTTACCTCCGTATCGGAAGAATGGCCATAACATTCAGGGAGTTATCGCTTGCGAACCGACGCTTTGGGCTGTTTCTTTTCGGCCGTCACGCGCACCAGGGACCGGTCGAGGTTCACCACCACGACCCCCGGCGGAAGCTTTATCTGGTCCTTGCTGATCTGCACGGTGTTGGTCCCCTCGTGCACCTTGGCCAGGTCCAGGTCGACCACGATATCGAGATTCTTCGGGGAACCGACGAGATTGGAGAAGGTCTTCAGTTGCAGGTCGATCTCGTCGGGGTAGCTGCGGGTGAGGGTCAGGTTCTCCGGGAGGTTGTGGAAGGTTACCGGCGCGGTGACGCTCAGGATCTCTCCCTGACGGTAGGTGATCAAAAACCAGCTCGCCACCACGACGCAGAAGATGGCTACCTTGGGCCAGAAGTTGGCGAAGAGCCGCCGCGTGATCCCCACCCGCTCCGCCTCGCGCGACAGCGGCTGCAACAGCGAGGTGAGCCGTTCGTGCAGCTGCGCCTGCGAGTGTATCGCCTCGAGCTTCCCGTCCACGGCAAGAGACACCGCCCCGCGCTCCTCGGAAACCACCACTACCGCCGCGTCCGAGCGCTCCGACAGCCCTAAGGCGGCGCGATGCCGCGTCCCCAGGTGCTGAGGCACTTCCGCGCTCACCGAAAGCGGCAGGTGGCACGAGGCAAGTGCCACCCTGCCGTCTTTGACGAGTACCGCCCCGTCGTGCAGCGGCGCTCCGGGGATGAAGATACTTGCCACGAGGGAGCCGCTCACCAGGGAGTCCATGGGGACGCCGTGCAGGATGAGATCGTCGAGGAGTTCCTCACGCTGGAAAACGACCAGGGCGCCGGTGCGCTGCGAGGCGAGCGAGAAGATGGTGGCGGAGAATTCCAGCAGGTCCAGGCGGACCGTGCTCTCCTGGTGTTCGAACAGGTTGCGCAAAAGGCTCAGGCGGTAAAGGGCCTGCCGGATCTCGGCCTGGAAAACGACGATCAGCAGGACGAGGAGCACGGTCCCCAACTCCTGCAGGATCCAACTGGTCATAAAGAGGCCGAGGCTCTTGGTGACGAAGTAGATCACACCGAGAAACATGAGCCCCATCACGACCTGAAGCGCTTTCGAGTTTTTGAACCAGCTGTAGAGCTGATAGACCAGGAAGGTCATGATCAGGATGTCAGCGATGTCCTGGGGCCTGATTTGCGGGAACAACAGGTGCCTCCTTGGGCGGCGCGGACGGATGGGCGTGCGGCGGCGGGGCATGGGCGGTGAGGCGATAGCGGCCGCTTTTTGCTGGCATGCCGGTGCGCTTTGTGTTAAGAATCAAGCCTTATGCTGGGCTCTCCCCCAGAGGAAGAGGCTAGATTTTATAGCATTTCACGGACGAAAAAGGTAGGGAAAATGTACGCATTGTCGGAGAAGGGTGAACGAATTCGTGCCATGTTCGGGAGCATCGCCCCGCGCTACGATCTGTTGAACAGACTGCTGTCGCTTGGGATCGACCGGCGCTGGCGTCGCTTCGCGGTAGGCAAGATCGGTGTGAAGGGACCGGGCAAGGTTCTCGACGTCGCCACCGGCACCGGCGATGTCGCCCTGGAGATCGCCTCGCAGACCCCCGCCTCCGTCGAGATCGTCGGCATTGACTTCACCCCGGAGATGATCGAACTCGGGCGCGTCAAGGTGCAGCAGTCGCGCCACGCGCAGCGCATCCAGCTCCAGGTCGCCCCCTGCGAGGACATCCCGTACGAGGACGGCACCTTCGACGCCGCCACCATCTCTTTCGGCATCCGCAACGTCGTTGACCGCATCAAGGGGCTCACCGAGATGCGCCGCGCCCTCAAGGTGGGGGGCAAGATAGTCATCCTCGAGTTCTCCACGCCGACCCTGCCCGTTTTCAAGGATCTGTACCACTTCTACTTCCTTAAGGTGCTCCCGAAGATCGGCGGCGCCTTTTCCCGCTTCAGCGCCTACCAGTACCTCCCCGACTCCGTGCTGGAGTTCCCCTCCCGCGACGAGTTCAAGGGGATGATGCAACAGGTCGGGTTCAAGGACGTGCACCACTTCGACCTCACCGGCGGCATCGCCACGGTCTACGTCGGGACGAAATAAGTTATAACGGAACCGCGATCGAGGTTGCCGCGGGGGCACGGAGCCCTTAGCTCAACCTTGATCGCAGCCTTAACCTTCCTTCTGAAACATCACCCGCGCCACCGGCATCTCGGGGGCGTCCACATCCTCCTCAAGCAGCAGCACCTTCCCCGGATAGGCCCCGAAGATCCGCTCGAGCTCCCCCGGCTGCAACAAGAAATCCTTCCGGTGTTCTCCCGGCATCCCGGGCGCGTCCAGGATGGTCTCCATCAAAAGCACGCCACCCGGCGTCAGCGCAGTCATGAGGCTCGGGATCAGTTCCCGCATCAGGAAGTTGAAGTTGAGGATCAGGTCGTAGCTCTCGCTCGGGCGCCACAGGTCAAGGTCCGCCTCGACAAACTCCACCGTGACCCCGACCTCGGCCGCACGGCGCACGCCCCGCTCCAGCCCCTTGGGAGAGATATCCACGCCGCAGGCCCGGAAACCGTGCTGGGCAAGGAAGATGGCGTTACGCCCCTCTCCGCAGGCAAGGTCGAGGGCGCGCCTCCCCGGCACCAGGGTAAGGATCTGCTCCAAGCTCTTCGCCAGAAGCCGCGACGGACCAAAAGAAAAGAAATGCTCCGTCCCGCTGTAACGCTCGTCCCACTTGATACGATCTGACTCCATCGCGCCCCCCTGTCCCGAAGATGGCCCATATGTCGCATTTCCTGCCCGATTGTCAAGCATTTCGACGCCGCACCACGCCGCTTCGCCCTCCCTCACAGCCGCACTCCGCCAACTGCGACATATTTTGTCGCACAGCCGTGGTTTCCTGTAGAAAACAGGAGGTGCACCATGATCTATCTGACCAATGACGCGCTGGACCAGGTCGTGTATTTCGAAATGCGGAGCAAGGAAGCCCTCAGAAGCGGCAGGAGCATCCAGCAGGTCTACCACGGGCTGCTCGGCAACGGCGTGCACGAGGTGGACGTCACCATGAAAAAGAGAAGAGGCTCCGTCGAGATCGCCTTCGGCTCCAGCGCACTGTTCTGCTTCGTCGAGGAGGATGCCCTGCGCCGCATGCTGGAAGGGATGGTGCGGGAAAAGACGGTGCACTGAGCGTTTCCATCGGCAGTTCGCGCAGCGCCCCGGAGTCCCCCCTTGGGCTCGCGCTGCGGCACGGCAGATCCTGGCGGCTTCCCCTTGACTTACCCCTGACCGGCGCTATTGTTAGCTGTCGCTAATTATTTCCGGCCACTCGGGGTTCACATGGGACGGCTCTGCCGTCAAAGCCAGATCCCCCTTGGCCGTAAAAGGCCGCCTGACGCGCCGCTGCAGCTTTGCAGTCGGGCGCTGCAGTCGATGGCCGCCAAGGGGGGATCACATGAGAAAATGGCTTCTGTGTGCTCTGCTGCTCTGTACCGGTTTGTCTCATGGCAGGTTGTGCCAAGGCGCGGGATTCAAAGTGAGCGAGCAGGGGGCCAGGGCCATGGGGATGGCGAACGCCTTCGCCGCGCAGGCGAGCGACCCGAGCGCCCTCTACTTCAACCCGGCGGGGATCGCCTTCCTGCCCGGAATACAGGTGAACCTCGGTGCCTTGGGGATCATCGTCCCGCAGACCGAGTTCAAGGGGACCACGCCGCTCTCCGGCACCCCGCCCCTCGACACCGGCACCACTTCCGTCACCGAGCGCTCCCGGCGAGACATCTTCATCGCCCCAACCGTCTACGCCACCTACTCCCCCGACAACCTCCCCGTCTCCTTCGGCATCGCCGTCAACTCCATGTACCCGCTTTCGAAGACCTGGGATGACTCTAGTGTCTTCCGCAACCAAGTGCAGATCGCGTCGATCAAGCCGATCAACATACAGCCGACCGCAGCGTACCGCTTCGACGACCTGAACCTCGCCGTGGCGGCGGGACTCGACGTCACCTACGCCGTCGTTTCACTGCAAAAGGCGCTCTACAGCCCGGCGATCGACCCGTCCGCGCCGGCGCCCCCTTTCGGCGCCTACGAGCTCGGCTCCATGGGGGTCGACGGCACAGCAACAGACCTCGGCTACAACCTGGGCATTCTCTGGAAACCGCGCTCCGAGGTAAGTCTGGGGATCGCCTACCGCAGCAAGATCACCCTCCATATCGACGGCGAGGCGAACTTCCTCGCCACCACGCCGACGGGCCTTGGCGCCATCGGCCTTACCGACACCGCCGTCTTCCCCTACACGCGCGCCAGGGCAAGCAGCAGCGCCTCCACAACGATCACCCTCCCCGACACCCTCGACCTCGCCGTCGCCTGGCGCCCCACCGACCGGGTCACCCTCGAATTCGACGCGACCCGCACTGGCTGGAGCAGTTTCGACAAGCTCCTCATCGATTTTCAATCCGCAGAGTTCGCCGCCTTCAACGACCAGCCCGATCCCAGGAACTGGCGCGACGTTTGGAGCTACAAGTTCGGCGGCGAGTACCGGGTCACCCCGCGCTTCGCCCTGCGCGCCGGCTACAGCTTCGACAACACCCCGGTCCCCGGTGGGACCGTCGACCCGCTGCTCCCCGACGCGGACCGGCACAGCTTCTCCATCGGCACCGGCATCGGCAATGCGCTCGCCACCCTAGACCTCGCCTACATGTGGGTGCACTTCGTCGACCGCAAGGTGCAAAACCAGGACATGGCCAACCTGAGGGGTGCTAACGGCACGTTCAAGAGCGACGCCTACCTCCTCGCCGCGAACCTGAACCTTACCTTCTAGGACGGCCCCTCCGGCCGCGAAGGAGAGCACATGAGAGAGCAACTGCTACGCCTTTGCTGCGTCATCTGTCTGCTGTTCACCCTGGCCGGCTGCGGCTCGGACTCCGGCGTCCACCAGGAGGAGAGCCCCAACACCGCCCTCTTCGACCCGAGCGCCGGGGTCGTCCCGCTCCCGAACGTGCTCGCCACGGCAGCGGCGGCCGATCCCATCACCCAGTACGCCGACCCGGCGACGGGGGTGGTGGGGGTGCGCCCTGCGAACCGCCCGATGAACCCTCTGGAGGCGCTTGCCTACGTGAACCGGTACGAAGTCGGGGGGACCGGCGCGGTGGCCGGGGTGAACGCCCCCATCTACATACGTTTCGCGCGACCGCTGCGCCCGGATACGGTGAACGGAACCAACATCAAGGTGTTCCAGGTCGGCGCCGACAGCGCCCTCCCCGACGCCACCGAGAACGCGCCCCTTCGCTTCACCGACGTGACCGCCGGCTTCACCTTCAGCTACCGTCCCGGCGCCGGCGACGTCTCGCTCTTCCCGAGGTTCCCGCTCCTCCCCGCGACCCGCTACCTCTACCTGGTCACCAACCGGGTGAAAGACGCCGCCACCGGCGGCTCGGTGGGAAGTTCCGTCTACTTCTCGGCGCTCAAATCCACTTCGGCACTGGCGGGCCCCTTCGCCCCCCTGGAGCGCATCCGGCAGAATACGACCGGCGCCAACGGGAAGGTCCTTTTTTCGGGCTACGCGAAGGTCATGAACGACCTGATCGCGGCTCCTACCCAGAGTACGGTGACGAGCCGCAGCCAGATCGCGCTCCTCGGGCGTTTCATCACCACCGCGGCGGGCTTCGTTACCGTCGACCCCGCCGATCCGCCTGGAAGCATCCTCCCGGTGGAAACCGCCCTGAGGGCGTTCGCCGCCGGGAGCGACCTCCCCGGAGGGCTTTCCGGCAAGAGCTGGCTCGGCGCCGGACTCAACGCCGCGACGGTCACCGCCACCCTCGCACCCGCCGTCTACTGGGGCGCGGTACTCGCGGGGACCGGTCTCCCGGTCGTCGTACCGCCGGCGGTCGGCTCCGTCGTCACCGGGAGCTTCACCAGCGCCGACCTCTCGATGAATCCGGTCGTCGCACGCGGCAACCCCGCCATGAACCAGAACCTCGCCTTCGGCAGCTACAGCGCGGCAAGCGCGGTGCTCCAGCCGTACCGCGAGCCGGGGACCGGGCGGCTCACCGGTTACTACTACACGGAGCGGCAGGTTCCCTTCGTCTACTTCGCGCCTGCGGGGACGCCCCCCGCCGGCGGGTGGCCGCTCGTCATCTTCCAGCACGGCATCGACGGCAGGAAGGAGCAGGCCATCGCCGTGGCAGGTGCGCTCAACGGGGCCGGCTACGCCGTGGTCGCCATCGATCTCCCGCTGCACGGCGAGCTTGCCCTGCCGGGGCACGTGACCGGCACGAAATGGGGTGAGGACTTCATCGCCCTGGGCGCGCCGCTCGCCGCACGCACCAACATCGAGCAGGCCGCGTTCAACCTGGACCGGCTGGAACTGGTCCTCGCCACCCCGACCTTCGGCGCCCCCTTCGCGGCACAGGGGTTCGCCCCCTTGGGAGCGAACGCACCCAACCCGAAGGTCAAACCGAAGTACGTCGGTCTCAGTTTGGGCTCCATCGTCGGCGCATACTACCTGGCCGGCAACACCACCCTGTCCGGCGCCCCCGGCACCCCCCCCTACACCCAGGCGAGCCTGGACGCGGATATGAAGGGGCTCTTCAGCGTCCCCGGCGGACGTATCGCCTACCTTTTGCGCGACAGCGCCGACTTCGGCCCGAGCCTGAACGCGGGGCTCGCCGCACAAGGGGTGATGCCGGGAACCCCGACCTACGAGCAGTTCTTCCAGCTCACCCAGTCCGTACTCGACCCGGTAGATCCGGCGACGATGACGACGCCCCTCCCGAACCTCGCTACGGCGGCCCTCCTCCCCTCGCGCCTTTCCGGACGACTCCTGATGCAGGAGGCGACCACCACGAGCTTCGCCGACGGCCTGCCTCTGAACGGCGACCTAGTGATCCCTAACTCGGCGACCCGCTACCTGGGGGACGCCCTCGGCGGTCGTGGCTTGCTCGGAACTCCCGCGGCGCTCGCCGTGGCGCCCGGCTTCGACCAGTTGAGCTACCTCTCCGGGCGGGTCCCGGCGCCGTCCATGATGACCCTCGCCGACGGCGTACCGGTCTTCAAGATCGCGACCGCGGCGGGCGACGCCGCCGCGACCGCCCCGCGCGAAGGTTACTTCCAGTTCGACGAGCAGGACGCGACGCACGGCATGCTGATCGACCAGGCGAGCTCCCCGGTCACCTTCCAGCTTGCCCAGCGTCAGATGGTGTATTTCGTCCGTAACGGCATCGCCGTCGACCCGACGGTCACCTCTACCGCACTGCCGCGCGCGGCAGCCGTTGCCGGCACCACGCTCCCGTACCGGGCGCTCCCGCCGCGCGTGATGAGGCTCTTCACGCCGCGCGACTGACGCCCCCTCCTTCCATCGCTCCTTGCGGCCGCGTCCACGGCCCGTCCGGCATTTCCGGACGGGCCTTTCTTTTTGGGCTTCCTTCGGGCCAACTTACCTCTCGACAAAGTAAGACATTTGCAATATATTCCGGCAGTACTGTATACAATTTTCTGCCGCACTCCCGGCAGGCCCAGATACCAGCCGATCACCATCAATCCCACGCAAAGGAGAACAGAACCGATGGCAACTCCAGAGTTCAAGTACCAGGAAGCTTTCCCGCTCGGGCCGGACACCACCAAGTACCGCCTCATCCCGGACTCCAAGCAGTACGTTTCGGTCGCCAACTTCGATGGCCAGGAGGTCCTCAAGGTCGCTCCCGAGGCCCTCACCGTGGTGGCCAACGCCGCCATGAAGGACCTCTCCTTCCTGCTCCGCCCCGAACACAACGAGATGGTAGCGAAGATCCTGGCCGATCCGGAAGCTTCCCAGAACGACAAGGGTGTCGCCCTCGCCTTTCTGAGAAACGCCGAGGTTGCCGCCAACTTCGAACTCCCGATCTGCCAGGACACCGGCACCGCCATCGTCATGGGCAAGAAGGGCCAGCAGGTCTGGACCGGCGCCAACGACGAGGAGTACCTCTCCAAGGGGGTCTACAAGACCTACACAGAGGAGAACCTGCGCTACTCGCAGACCGTCGCGCTCGACATGTACAAGGAGATCAACACCGGCACGAACCTCCCGGCCCAGATCGACCTCTACGCCACCAAAGGCGCCGAGTACAAGTTCCTCTTCATGGCCAAGGGGGGCGGCTCCGCCAACAAGACCTACCTCTACCAGGAGACCAAGGCGCTCCTTAACCCGGACAGCCTCGTGAAATTCCTGGTCGCCAAGATGAAGACGCTGGGCACCGCGGCCTGCCCGCCGTACCACCTGGCCTTCGCCATCGGCGGCACCAGCGCCGAAGCAAACCTTAAGACCGTGAAGCTTGCCAGCGCCAAGTACCTCGACGCGCTCCCCACCAGCGGCAACGAGCACGGCCAGGCCTTCCGCGACCTCGAACTCGAGAAGCTCCTCCTCGAAGAGGCGCAGAAAAGCGGCATCGGCGCCCAGTTCGGCGGCAAGTACTTCGCCCACGACGTGCGCATCGTCCGCCTGCCGCGCCACGGTGCCTCCTGCCCGGTCGGCATGGGCGTTTCCTGCTCCGCGGACCGCAACATCAAGGCGAAGATCAACAAGGAAGGGATCTGGGTCGAGCAGATGGACGACAACCCGGGCCGCCTGATCCCCGAGCGTTTCCGCGGCAAGCACGAGCACGGCGTCAGGATCAACCTGAACCAGCCGATGAAGGATATCCTCGCCGAGCTGACCAAGCACCCGGTCTCCACACCGCTCCTTCTCTCCGGCACCATCGTGGTCGGCCGCGACATCGCGCACGCGAAGTTCAAGGAGATCCTCGACTCCGGCAAGCCGCTCCCCGAGTACCTGAAGAACCATCCGATCTACTACGCCGGCCCGGCGAAGACCCCGAAAGGGAAGCCCTCCGGCTCCTTCGGCCCGACCACCGCAGGGCGCATGGACTCCTACGTCGATCTGCTGCAGGCAAACGGCGGCTCCATGGTCATGATCGCCAAGGGTAACCGTTCGCAGCAGGTAACCGACGCGTGCAAGAAACACGGCGGCTTCTACCTCGGCTCCATCGGCGGCCCTGCCGCCATCCTCGCCGAGGAGAACATCAAGAAGGTCGAGTGCATCGACTTCCCCGAACTCGGCATGGAGGCGGTCTGGAAGATCGAGGTTGAGGACTTCCCGGCGTTCATCCTCGTGGACGACAAGGGTAACGACTTCTTCAAGCAGCTCGGGATCTAACAAGTAAGACAGACCCTAGGACGAAAAAAGCCCCCGTTGCCGTAATGGCAGCGGGGGCTTTTTCATGTGTATGACGGAGGAGCCGTTTCAATCGGCCCGGTACGGCCCCGACTCCAACCTTCTCTTTACATGTAGACCATGACCCGGAAATGGAGCCTGCCGTCCATGGTGGTGAAGGGGATGGTAACCCCTTTACACTGCACGCTCATGCTCCCGTCCGTGGTGCTGGGCTCGGGGGGGTCGGTCATGGGGCGCAGCCGCCCCGACAGCACCAGGGGAAGCCCCAGGGCGACGCTGCCGTACTGTTCGTGGTACTTGGTCTTGAAGACGCCGGCGATGTTGTTCGCCACCTCGCCGACCGCGTCCGAGATGGCTTCGTCATCGGCCTCCTCGATCATCAGCAGGTCCTTGGCGATCTGCTCCGCGGGCCCTTTCTCCGTGGCAAAGATGATGTAGCCGACACGGTCGCCGGCAACCCCCACGATCCCGACCACGTCGGAGTGCAGCGGGTTGATCTTCTTCTCTACCTTGCCGGCAAAGATGTCCGTGTTCATGTAGCTCTTGAAGGTGTCCTGGGTGGCCGACATGATGGTGAACATGATCTCTTCGAACGTTATGCTGTTGCTCAAGGCAACCCCCTTTACAACAATTGATGATTGACGATGGACAATTGACAATGAAAAACAGTGAGGGCAATTGCGTCGCTACCTTTGCTATTCGTCATTCACCGCAAAAGCTTTAGCGATGCGTATACATGACACACTCATTGCGTGTCATCTGCCTGCCGTGCGGCAACTTTGTCAATGGCCAACTGTCAATTGTCAATTGGTTCAGATCCCTGTCAGCTCTGCCACTTTAAGCTCGATATCGTCCGCGTTTACCCTCACTACCTTCCCGTTTTCTTCCTCGGTGCGGATCACCCCTTCGTCGATCCATACCTGCAGACGCTCCTCTTCCACGCCGAAGTGTTCGCAGGCTTGCGCCACCGTGAACCAGGTCTTCGATGCCAGCATGATATCCCCCTTTAACCAGCTCCGGCCACAGCTTGGACGCGTTCTATAGAAGGGCGCGGGCTCGGTTTTAATTACAGATTCCACCGTTGGATGGTACCGCTCTTGCCTGCCATGTCAAGCAGAGCGGCGGGCTAGCACCGCAAAAACATTACAAGTTTGCCGCATGTGCATTTTTTGCTTTTCCAATGAGCTTCCCTGCCGATAAGTACAAGGCGGTTCCTTAATGAGCCATCGGAGACCTTGAAGATGCCGACCAGAGAGCTACAACGCGAGACGGTCCTGTTCGTCGATGACGAGAAGAGCTACCTTGCCTACACCAGTGAACTCTTTGAGAACCGGGGCCTCAATATCCTCACCGCCGGCTCGGCTATGGAGGCCCTGGAGATCGTGGAGCACCACTCGGTTGCCGTGGTGGTCTCGGACAACGAGATGCCGGGTATGCGTGGGGTCGAGCTGCTGTCGCGGATCAAGGAGGTCTCGCCGCACACGGTGAAGATCATGATGACCGGCAGCGCCGATCTTGCGACCACCCTTGCCGCGATCAACAGCGGAGAGGTCTTCCGCTTCGTGCTGAAGCCATGGAAGAAGGCTGAGATGCTGCGCGCGGTGAAGGATGGCATCCGCCGCTATCGCGTTTTGCAGGCGATCAAGCGGGAGGACGAGTTCATCCTGCACTCCCTCGCGCAGACCATCGAGCTTAAGGACGCCTCCACGAAGGGGCACTGCGACCGCGTGGCGACGCTTGCGCTGCGCCTGGCCGAGCGCCTGGGGATCTCGGAGGACACCCAGCAGGAGATAAGGTACGGCAGCTGGCTGCACGACTGCGGCAAGATCGGCGTCCCGGAGGCGATCCTCAACGCGGAGCGCGCCCTCACCGAGGAGGAGTTCTCCATCGTCATGAAGCACCCGGAATGGGGGTGCGAGGTGGTGCGCAAGGCGAACCTTTCGAAAACGGTCCAGGAGATCGTCCTGTACCACCACGAGCGCTACGACGGCAAGGGTTACCCCTTCGGGCTTGCCGGCGACAAGATCCCTCTGGAGGCCCAGATCGTCGCCACTGCCGACATCTGCGACGCGCTTACCATGGACCGTCCCTACCGCAAAGGTTTCGACCGTGACGAGCTTTTGTGGACCATGAAAGGGATGAGCGGCTCGAACCTCGATCCGGAACTGGTGGAGGTTCTCTTCCAGTTGCTGGCCGAGGATGAGCCGGAAGAGATTTGACACAAAAAAAGGGGGGAGCATGCGACATGCTCCCCCCTCTTCTTTTCCCTGCCTGCCAGGCGCTACTTTTTCTTGCGCACCTGCTCAACCGCTTTCTCGAAGCGCGACGCCTCAAACCCCTTGAGGATCTTGGCGTCGTCGCCGATGACGATGACCGGAACCCCCTGGCTCTTGTACTTGCCGGTCACAAGCGCCATCGCCTCGGGGTCGACCTCGACATCCCGGTTGATGAAGGGGATGTTGTTCCTGGTGAAGTATTCCTTGGCCGCCCTGCAGTGCGGGCACCAGGAGGTGGAGAAGAGAACGATCTTCGGGTATTTCGTTTCCTGTGGGCGCACCCCCAGCGGACTCTGAGGAAGTTGCTCGGCGCCGAAGCCGGAAAGCGGGATCAGCAGGGATGCGGCTAGGATGGCGGTCAGCAGAATACGCATGTCAATTCCCCTTGGGTTGTGTTTTGTCACCGCCGACGGCGAGCTGCCGCCGGATCATCTTGAAACTCAGGGTTTTCGGGTTGCCGGGACGGCGCACCAGGATCAGGACCGGTGTCCCGGCGCGTCCCCTTAGGCGTCGATCCACGATGAACTTGAAGTCGCTTCCCGCGGTCGGCGTGCCGTCCACCTGGACGATGATGTCTCCCGCCTTGATGCCGGCGAGATGCGCGGGGCCTCCAGCCACAATCTGCCGCACCGCTATGGTGCCGTCGGCCCTTGGGACGCCGTCGATGCCGACCCCGCCGAAAGCGGACCCCTCGCCGGACATGGGCAGGGCGAGCAGGAGCAAAAGTTGTAATAGACACATTATCCTGTTCATGGGGCGTCAACTTATACGAAGGGCGCCCCGGCTGTCAACTATGCTTTTGCCGCGCTTTTCCCTCTGTGTTATAAATGATGCGTCCAAATCCACCAACGGAGCTACCTATATGACTCTTCGAACCAAGGTGAAAGAAGCCCTCTCCCAAGGACGCCCCGGCAGCACCATCCTCGTGAAGGGGTGGGTGCGCACGATACGAAACAGCAAGGAGGTCACCTTCATCTCCTTGAACGACGGTTCTTGCCTGTCCGGGATCCAGGTGGTCGTCGAGCCGGAGCTTGCCGGCTACCGCGAGATCACCGGGATCGGCACCGGCAGTGCCCTGGCGGTCACCGGTGTGCTGCAGGAGTCACCCGCCGCCGGTCAGGCGCTTGAGCTGAAAGCTAGCGCCATCGAGGTGGTGGGGGGCGCCGACCAGGATTACCCGATGCAGAAGAAGCGGCACACCTTCGAGTACCTGCGCACCATCGCCCATCTGCGGCTGCGCAGCAACACCTTCGGGGCCGTCTTCCGCGTCCGTTCCGCCCTCGCCCAGGAGGTGCACCGCTTCTTCGCCGAACGCGGCTTTCTCTACGTACACACCCCGATCATCACCTCGAACGACTGCGAGGGAGCAGGGGAGCTCTTCCGGGTCACCACCCTCGACATGGCCCGTCCCCCGCTGAAAAACGGCGCGGTCGACTTCTCCGGCGACTTCTTCGGCGGGGCCACCGGTCTCACCGTGAGCGGCCAGCTGGAGGGAGAGCTTTTCGCCCAGGCCTTCTCCGACATCTACACCTTCGGCCCGACCTTCCGGGCCGAGAACTCCAACACGGCGCGCCACGCCGCCGAGTTCTGGATGATCGAGCCGGAGATGGCCTTCGCCGACCTCTCCGACGACGCCGATCTCGCCGAGGCCTTCCTGAAAAGGCTCTGCCGCTTCGCCCTCGATAACTGCCAGGAGGACATGAGCTTCTTCAACGCGCAGATCGACAAGGGGCTCATCGAGCGCATCAAAGGGGTCGCGGAGGCCTCGTTTGCCCGCATGGATTACGGGGAGGCGATCGAGCGGCTGAAAAAGGCGCCGGTATCGTTCCAGTTCCCGGTGGAGTGGGGGCTCGATCTGCAGTCGGAGCACGAGCGCTACCTGACCGAACAGGTGGTGGGGGGGCCGGTCTTCATCATGAACTACCCGAAGGAGATCAAGGCGTTCTACATGAGGCAGAACGACGACGGCAAGACCGTCGCGGCCATGGACCTCCTTGTCCCGAAAGTCGGGGAGATCATCGGCGGGAGCCAGCGCGAGGAGCGGCTGGAACTTCTGGAGCGGCGCATGCTGGAAACGGGGATCGAGCCGGAGTCGCTTTGGTGGTACCTAGACACCCGGCGCTGGGGCTCCACGCCGCACGCCGGTTTCGGGCTCGGCTTCGAGCGGCTGATCATGTACCTGACCGGGATGGAGAACATAAGGGACGTCATCCCGTTCCCGAGGACGCCGAGGCACGCGGAGTTCTAGGGACGCGTCGCTTTCATAGCGGGCATGAAAAGAGGCAAGGGCCGCGCGGCCCTTGCCTCTTTTGTTTCACGATGAGAGCAGCGTCCTAGCGCTGCGCACTCTGCGGCCAGTAACTCCCCCCGACCAGCATCGCCTTGATCTTGCCGATTTTCACCTTGGTGGTGACCATGACCGGGATCTTGAGCGCGTCATCGGTGAGCCAGACCTTGATCTCGCCGGAACGGTTGAAGAAACCATCCGCCTTCATAAGCGGCTGCACCACTATGGTCTTGAAGCGCCCGACCGGCGTATCGATCTCCTGGCGGTTCAAGACCTTCACCTCGGTGTTCCAGAGTTTCTTGCAGTCGTAGATATCGACATGCAACGACTTGCCGGGGGTGAGTGGCAGGCTGCGCACGTAATAGACGATGGAGAGCGGGTCGAAGGTGTTGGGCCCTATTTCATCGACGCGCTGGGTCTTATGCAGGAGGTCCCGTGATTCGACCTTCAGTTTCTGCTGGTCGAAACGCGCCTCCTTGAGCTTTCGGTGGTTCCCTTCGCTGATCTTGTTGCGGAAATAGGTGGGGACACCGAACCGGTCACCGCTGCCGCGCTGCACGACGGATTCGGCGCGGTCGTCCACCTTGAAGAAGGTATCAAGCCACGGCATGGAGCGGGTGGTGGTGACGATGTGGATCTCGCCCCCCTTGGTGACCGCCTCCTGCACCGTAGTACCCGCCTTGACGCCGGTCCAGCTGACGTCATAGATCAACTTCTCGTTGGGACTCATGGCACTGGCAGGGATAGCGTACAGGGAAAGGACGAGAACTGCGAAAAGGGACAATAATGCTGAAAGTTTCATGTCCACAGCTTAGCCCTTCGCTGCTCATTTTTTCAAGGGAAAAAACTTAGGGATTACCTAATGTTAGAGCACACACACGAAGCCGGCAGGTGACGGCGCCGTGACCTCTCCGATAGGCGGGAAGCTCTACGCGCCGCTGCTCTTGGTGATCATGATGACACCGATGGCGACCAGCACGGTGCCGGCCCAGCGCATGGGGCTCACGACCTCGTGCAGGAGGTACTGGGAAAGGAAGGCGACCAGGATGTAGTTGAGCGCCTGCATGGGGAGGGCGACGGAGAGGTCTTCCCAGGAGAGGACGGCGAGCCAGAGGAAGAAGAAGATGGCGAGCATCGCCGTGCCGAAGACGAGTTTCGGCGTGGTGAGCGCCTGCACGGCGACCCGGAGGATACCCTTCAGGTTCATGGTCGAGATGTCACCAAGTTCCTTCATGCCGCTGGCAAGGAGCAGGTCGCCGATGGTACCGGCGGTAACCGCGGCCAGCATGACCACTACCGTCTTAAACATACGTCTTTTCCTCTCCCCGGTAATTTCTCAGCCGAAGGCCGAGCCGGGCCATTTTCTCACGCACGCGCGGGCTGGTGAGCGCCGCCAGTTCCGCCTCGTGCTGGTAGTCGGGCATGCGCCGCTTAAGGGTGGAACATGGATGGCAGCCGGGATGGAAGTAGATCTCGGTGAGCCCCTCCCCTACCCCGTCAAGTGCCGAGAGCAGGTACTCCTCGGTCATCTGCCCCGAGTTCAAAAGCCCCTTCACCTCGGCGGCGTAGCGGATGCCGAGCCGGTCCAGGCGCGGGCGGCAGCGGTCGGCGAGGCGGGCGAAGATGAAGGCGTCCGCGCACTTGCCGACGACACGCCTTTTGTCCAACGCGAGGTTCGCGGGAAGGTTTTCCCTGGTGAGCCGGAAGCTCTTGATGCCGTAGGTGGGGATCAGCTCGCAGAGGATGTCGAACACCACCGGGTGCATGTGGATGTTCAGGTGGCCGTCCACGTGGGTGAGCTCGACGCCTGCGTCCCGGCACTTCGCGAGCTGTGCGTCGATCTCCTGGCGGAGCTTCTTCCTGAGCCCTTTGAGGAAGAAGTAGCGCATCCCCGCAAGCACCGGGTCGTCGGTGAACTCGCCCCCTGCGTCGGTCAGGGCGGGAAGCCCCTGCTGCTTGAGGACCGCGCTCCCCTGCACCAGGGTGAGGTGCAGCCCAACCTGCAGGGCGGGGTTCGCGCGTGCGAAGGCCGCCGCCTCCTCGAAGGCGTCCCCTCCCACCATGAGAGAGGTGCCGGTCAGCATCCCTTCCTGCCATGCCTTGATGATGCCGCGATTCGCTCCGGTGCTCAGACCGAAGTCGTCGGCGTTCAGGATCACTTCTTTCATAAGCCGTTCTACGTTCAATGTTCTAGGTTCTACGTTAACTGCCCCACTACGCTCAGCAGGCGGCCTTCTTGCGCCTCTTCATGTAGCTTAGGTACTGGGCCCCTTCCTTCAGGAGCTTTCTGCGTACCTTCGCGTCGACCAGCATGCTGTAGATGCTGCGCGCGATGTAGCGGGGGCGGAAGTAGAACTTGTTGTAGAAGAGCTCCACGGCGTCGAAGATCTCCTGGTTGGTGAGGTCCGGGT
This sequence comes from Geomonas ferrireducens, assembly GCF_004917065.1. NCBI lineage: Bacteria > Pseudomonadati > Thermodesulfobacteriota > Desulfuromonadia > Geobacterales > Geobacteraceae > Geomonas > Geomonas ferrireducens. The sequence continues at coordinate 73,654 of NZ_SSYA01000004.1, read as the reverse complement.
AGTTGATGACGCATTTCTGGTGCCCGGTGGCGTCCAGGAAGCTGTCGGAGGCGATCCAGCCGTTCTCCTTGGCCATCTGGTAGAACTCGGTGCCGGGGTACGGCGAGGCCAGGGAGACCTGGATCGAGCTGAGATCGAGGTCGATGGCGTAGGCGATGGTCTCCTTGATAGTTTCCCGCGTCTCGCCGGGAAGCCCGAGCACGAAGGCGCCGTGCACCGTGATGCCGAGCTTCTTGCAGTTCTTGGTGAACTCGATCGCCTGCGCCTTGGTGACCCCCTTCTTGATATTCTTGAGGATCTGCTCGTTGCCCGACTCGTACCCGACCACGACGTGGTGCATGCCGGCGTCGGAGAGCTCCTTCAGGGTCTCGTAGTCGCAGTTCGCGCGCGCGTTGATCACCCAGGAGACGTTCAGCGGCTTGATGGCCCGGGCGATGGCGATGGCGTGCTGCTTGTCCGCCGTGAAGGTGTCGTCGTCAAAGGAGATGTCCTTCACCTGGGGGAGGTTCTCCTTGATCCACTTCACCTCCTCGTAGACGTTCTCGGGGCTTCTCTTTCTGAGGGTTCTCCCGGAGAAGGTCTGCGGCCAGAGGCAGTAGATGCAGCGCGACGGGCAGCCGCGGCTTGCGTAGATGGAAACGTAAGGATGGCGGAAGTGCGGGATGACGTACTCCTCGATGGGGAGGTCCCGCTTGTACACCTGGCTCGCAAAGGGGAGCGCATCGAGGTCCTGAATCGGGGGGCGGTCCTTGGTGTGGCACACCTTGCCGTCCTTCATGAAGCTGATGCCGTCGACCTCTTCCCAGGGTTTCCCCGCGCACAACTCCGCGGTGGAGTAGTCGAACTCGCCGCGGCAGACGATGTCCACCGCGCCGTCGGCGAAACGCAGGCTCTCCTCGGGGAGTACGCTCACGTGCGGGCCGGTGAGCACGGTCACCGTCTCGGGACGCTGCGCCTTGACCCGGCGCGCCGTTTCCACGTCGATGGCAAGGGTCGGGGTGGAGGTGTACATCACCACCATGTCAAAATCGTTGGCGATTTTCAGGCAGGCGTCGAGATCAAGCCGCTGCACCGGTGCGTCAACGACGCGCGCCCCCGGGATCATACCCGCGGGGTAGGTTAGCCAGCCGGGAAACCAGAAAGAGGTTACCTCCCGGGATGCCTGGTAGCGCGCGCCGGCGCCTCCGTCGAAATCCTCGAAGGTGGGCGGGTTCAAAAACAGCGGCTTCATGTACCCTCCAGATTAATGAAGTCAAACAAAAAAGAACCCTGACTATAAGACGGCAGGGGCGGTTTGTCAAGGCGAACCCTGGCCGGGTTCGGAAAGCGTTGCGGCCGCGCCTCCCCTCTGTTAAAGTGGCCGGTCGAGAGGAACGAACCGCTATGACTACGGAAAAAAGAAGTCTGGGGGTGGTGGCCGCCATGCCCCAGGAGATTGCGCCGGTCCTTGCGCGTATAAAGGGTTTCCGCCAAGACACGCTCGCCGGCCGGAACCTGTACCGCTTCCCGGTGGACGGCAGACCGGTCTTTATGATCGAGTCCGGCATGGGCCCGGACCACGCCGCGGCGGCGACGCGTGCACTCATCGCTCACGCGGCTCCCGAGGCGCTGGTGAACTTCGGGTTCGGCGGCGCCGTGCTCCCGGGGCTGGAGGTCGCCGAACTGGTGCTCGCCGAACGGGTTTTCCACCTGGACGGCGAAACTCTACGCGAACTCCCCCCCCCCGACCCGGCCCTTGCCACCCTCGCCTCGGAGCACTGCTGCAAAGTCGGGGTGCAGTTGCGGCGCGGCGGCTTCGTGACCGCGAGCGCCATCAAGAACAAGCGGGAGATGGCAAGCCGCATCGGCGCGGCCACCCCCTTGCCGCTTCTCGAGATGGAAACGGCAGCCGTCCTTGCCGAAGCTCAGGAGGCGGGAATACCGCTTTTCGCGCTTAGGAGCGTGAGCGACGCGGCCGACGAGGAGTTGGGGTTTGCCATCGAGGATTTCTGCGACGCGGAGTTGAACCTGACCCCCTGGCGCGTGGCGCTTGCCATCGCGAAGCGCCCCTTGTTGGTGCCGCAGTTGATCAGGCTTTCAGGGAATACGCGTAAGGCGGGAAGAACGCTTGCCCTGGCGGTGGAGCTCTCCCTGCAGGCGCTCGCCAGGGAGTCCTAAGCCGTCTCTAGTCGAAGCTCTCCGAGAAGCGCGCCGCGATCTCCCCCTTCAGGTAGGCGTCCGCCTCGGCCGCGGTGGCGAAGTTCAGTGCCTTTTGCGCCACGGCGCGCGCTTCCTCGAGGGTGCAGCGGCGCAGGATCTTCTTCACCCTCGGGATGGAAACCGCGTTCATCGAGAGCTCGTCGTAGCCAAGCCCGAGCAGGATCGGGAGGTACTCCGGGTCCCCAGCCATCTCGCCGCAGATGCAGGCGTCGATCCCGGCGGCATGGGCCGCGTCGACGATGGTCTTCAGCGACCTGAGCACCGCGGGGTGTAGCGGCTGGAACAGCGAGGAGAGGTGCTCGTTGGTGCGGTCGATGGCGAGTGTGTACTGGATGAGATCGTTGGTGCCGACGCTGAAAAAGTCGACCTCGGCCGCCAGGAGATCGGCGATCACCACAGCCGAAGGGATCTCGATCATGATCCCCACCTGCACCTTTTCGTCGAAGGGATGCCTGCCGCGCAGTTCCTCCTTTACCTCCTCCAAAAGCGCCTTGGCGGCGCGCACCTCGGCCACCCCTGACACCATCGGGAAGAAGAGCTTCACCTCGCCGAAGGCGCTCGCCCTCAGGATCGCCCTGAGCTGGGCCTTGAACGCCGCAGGCTGGCGCAGGGAAAGCCTTATCGCGCGCAGCCCCAGGGCGGGGTTCATCTCGTCGGAGAGGTCGAGATCGGTGAGGCACTTGTCGCCCCCTATGTCCAGGGTGCGGATGGTGACCGGCAGCGGCGCCATCTTCTTCACCAGGGCCGCGTAGGCCTCGAACTGCTCCTCCTCGTTCGGGAGCGTATTGCGGTTGAAAAAGAGCATTTCGGTGCGGTACAGGCCGATCCCGTCGCTGCCGTGCTTCTCCAGCGAGGCGACCTCCTCAATGACCTCCACGTTACCCTTAAGGAGCATGCGGTGCCCGTCGAGGGTCTGAGCCGGGAGGTCGCGCAGCTTCAGAAGCTCGCGCTCCACGTACTCGTAGCGCTGCTTTTTCTGCAGGTATTCCTTGAACTCATCCTGGCTCGGGTTGATGATGACGACGCCGGTAGCGCCGTCGATGATCAGGGTGTCGCCGTCCTGCACCTCCCCCGTGATCCGCTCAAGGCCGACCACGCCGGGGATCTCGAAGGCGCGCGCGAGTATCGAGGAGTGCGAGGTCTTGCCGCCCAGATCGGTGATGAACCCCATCACCTTATCCTTGTCGATCTGCAGGATGTCTGCCGGGGAGAGGTCGTGGGCCACCACGATCGCCTTGCCGTCGATCCTTGTGAGCGGCTCCTGCTTTTCCCCCACCATGTTCCTGAGCACCCGCTCGACGACCGTTTCCACATCGTTGCCGCGTTCGCGCAGGTAGTCGTCCTCGACCCCCTCGAAGAAGGTCTTGAAGCGTCCGAGGGTGCGTTTCAGCGCCCCTTCCGCGTTGATGCCGAGCCGCTCGATGTACTGGGTGGTCTCCCCGACCAGCATGGTGTCGTCGAGGAGCATGAGGTGCGCGTCGATGACGCAGAGGTGCTCGGGGCCGTGGGTGCTGGCAAGCTGGTCCTTGAGGGCATAGAGCTCCCCCTTCGCCCGCTCGAGGGCGCTCGTGAAGCGCTCCACCTCGCAGGGGATCTCTTCCCGGGCCACCACCACCTCGGTCACCGCAACGCGGCGGCGGTCGGTGATGCGCACCTCGCCGATGGCGATGCCTGCGGAGGCACCGATTCCCTTCAGTTGTCTCGACTCACTCCTCTCCGAATCCATTGCGGATCAGTTCCCCCAGTGCGGCGTAGGCCTCCACCTCGTCCGCTCCTTCGCACTTGAGCGTGACGGTGCTCCCCTTTGCCGCCGCGAGCATCATGATCCCCATGATGCTCTTGCCGTTCACCTCGATTCCCTCCCGTTCGATCCTGATCTCGGAGGAGAAACCGCTGGCGGTTTTCACCAAAAGCGCCGAGGCTCGCGCATGCAGCCCCAGCTTGTTGGGTATGACGTATTCGCCTTCTATCATATCTGCCATCACCCACCTTCGCCAAGGCTACGGCGGGTAAACCCTCCCTATTGTTACGTCCACAAGGTCTACGCCAAGGCTACGGCGGGTAAACCCTCCTTATTGTTACGTCCACAAGGTCTACGCCAAGGCTACGGTGGGTAAACCCTCCTTATTATTACGTCCACATGGTCTACGCCAAGGCTACGGCGGGTAAACCCTCCTTATTGTTACTTCTTCAGGAAATCGCCGGCTACGGTGATCCCTTCCTGGGCGCTTTCCTTCAGCTTCAGCGCGAGCTCGGCGACGCCACAGCGCGCACGCTCCTGGGTGAAGCGGATCAGCATGGGGAGGTTCACCCCGGTCAATACCTCGACCTTCCCCTCCTGCAGGAAGGAGATGCTCATGTTGGAAGGGGTGCCGCCGAACATGTCGGTCATGATGATCGCCCCGTCGCCGGAAACACGCCCCACCGCCTCCTTTATCGAGGCCATGACGTCGGTGGCCGACGCGTCAGGTGCGATCCCCACCGCCTCGGCGAGTTCCAGCTTTCCTACTATCATCTCCGCCGCGGCAAGGAGCTCCCCTGCCACGCCGGCGTGTGCTACCAAAAGCAGTCCTATCATCCCTGTCCCTTCTCTATATCCCGGTGGGATACCTTGATGTTCACGTTCCGTTGCCGGAAGTAGTGGTACAACTCTTCTGCTATGGCCACCGAACGGTGCCTGCCGCCGGTGCAGCCTATGGAGACTGAAAGGTACGATTTTCCCTCGCGCCGGTACCCCGGCAGCAGAAACTCAAGCATGTCCCGGAAGCGCTCCAGGAAAACCTCGGTCTCTTTCTGCCCCAGGACGTAGTCGCGCACCGCAGGCTCGAGACCCGAGTAGGGGCGCAGCGCCGCCACGAAATAGGGGTTCGGGAGGAAACGGACGTCCATGACCAGGTCGCTCTCCAGCGGCAGCCCGTAGCGAAAGCCGAAAGACTGCAGGTTGACCTGCATCTCGAGCGCCCCCTCGCTCCCCTTCACGAGGCCGATCACCACCTCGCGCAGGCGGTGCACGTTCATCTCCGAGGTGTCGATGATGGCCGTGGCGATGCGCCTAAGCCCCGCGAGCTGGTCGCGCTCGAAGCGTATCCCCTCGGGAACGCTCGCCCCCTCCAGCGCCGGGTGGCGGCGCCGGGTCTCGGAGAAGCGGCGGATGAGCACCTGGTCGGTGGCATCGAAGTAGAGGATCTTGACGCTGTGCCCCGCCGTGGCGATGGCCTGGAAGACCTGGTCGTACCCCTTTATGAAGTCGCGGCTCCTGATGTCCATCACCAGGGCGACGTCCTTGATGTCCTCACGGGAATGCTCGACGAGCTCTATGAAGGTGGCAACGAGCGAAACCGGGAGGTTGTCCAGACAGAAGAACCCTTCGTCCTCGAGCGCCTTCACTGCCGTCGATTTTCCCGACCCGGAGAGGCCGGTTATGATGACGATGCGCATCTACTCCACCTCGTTGCCCAAGGGGCGGAACTCCAGGCGTGCCAGGAGCTTCTCGTGGAACTCCCGGGCCGAGTGGTACCCCATCCCCTTCAGGAGGAAGTTCCTGGCGGCGACCTCGATGATCGAGGTCAGGTTGCGCCCCGGTCGGACCGGGATCTTCACGTGCGGCAGGTCCACGCCTAAGATGGTCTTCATCGGTTCGTCGATGCCGAGCCGCTCGTACTCCTGGTTCGCGTCCCACTCCACCAGCTCCAGCACCATGTCGATGATCTTCTTCTCGCGGATCGAGGAGACCCCGTAGAGGTCCTTGATGTTGATGATGCCAAGGCCGCGGATCTCCATGTGGTACTGGATGGTCTCACCTGCCTGGCCTACCAGTGCCGCCGGCATCTTCTTCTTGATGTGGATCACGTCGTCGGCGACCAGCCGGTGGCCTCGGATCACGAGGTCCAGGGCGCACTCGCTCTTGCCGATGCCGCTTTTCCCGAGCAGCAGCACCCCCACGCCCAAAACGTCCACGAGGACGCCGTGGATGTGGGTCGAAGGGAGCAGGCTCTCCTCCAGGAATTTGGTGATGAGGCTTATGAAGGTGGAGGACTGGTGATGGGTGACCAGAAGCGGGATTCCCGCCCCTTGCGCCGAACTCTTCAGGAATTCCGGGGGATCAAGCCCCTTGGTGACGATGAAGCAGGCGATGGGGTAGGTGCAGAGCTTCTCGATGTGGCGCGAGCCGACCTCCTCGGGGATCTGGCTCAGGTACGAGATCTCGGTGTTGCCGAGCACCTGGACCCGATCCGGATGCAGGTGTTCGGTATAGCCGGTGAGGGCTAAGCCGGGCTTCTGGATACGCGAGCTGTAAAGCCGGTTGACGAGCCCCGCGTCGCCGCACAAAAGCTGCAGGTCGAGGCCGTACGCCTTATCTTCCAGGAGGTCCTTGATGCTGAGGCTCATGCTTGTCAATGCTGCGACCCTTCCCCCGTGCAAGCGAAAAGCCCCGCAAGGGGCCGTTATCGCAACGGGAGGCGCCACGGGGACGCCTCCCCTCGCTTCCTTGTCCCCGAGGAAATCCCCGGGGAGCTATCGAGATGTCAGGAAGTTACTACGGGTTCTCCGGAGAGATGAGGCCGTAGTTGCCGTCCTTTCTGCGGTAAACCACGTTGATGGTTTCGGTGGAAGACTCGGTATAAACCAGGAAGTCCTTGTGCAGAAGTTCCATCTGCATCACCGCCTCCTCGACGGACATGGGCTTCATGGTGAAACTCTTGGTCTTGATGATGACCGGAGCCTGGGTCCCTTCCTCGATCCCCTGGGCCTGAACGATCGCCTTCTGCACCTGGCGCTCGCGGGCGTCGGGGGCCGGCTTGTGCGCCTTGATGCGCTCCTTGAAGCGGCGCAGCTGACGCTCGATCTTGTCGGATACCGCGTCGATGGAGGCGTACATGTCGTTGGTCTCTTCCGCGGCCTTGATGGTGATCCCTTTGGCGGTAATGGTCACCTCGGCCATGTGGCGGATCTTTTCCACGGTCAAAAAGACCTGGACGACGATCGGGTCGTCGATATATTTCTTAACCCTCTCCAGCTTCTCCTCAGCGTAGCTTTTCAGGGCTTCGCTCGGTTCCATGTGCCTGAATGTCGTGGTTATCTGCATACGAAGTACCTCCCTTTATTGTCAATACACGCGACTCGCCCGCCGCCGCCGACGGCGGTGTCCGCGTTAGAAATGCTTCTTGCGCTCCGAGGAGGAGCCGATACGGAGCATCTCGCGGTACTTGGTGACGGTGCGCCGCGCGATGACGATGTTGTGGTCGGAGAGGAGCTCGGCCAGGCGCTGGTCCGAATAGGGGCGCTTGGGGTCCTCGTTGTCGACGAGATCCTTGATCTTGCTCTTCACGCTCTCCGAGGCGATGAAATCCCCCTCGCCGGTGGAGATCCCCGAGTTGAAGAAGTACTTAAGTTCGAAGAGCCCCTGGGGGGTCTGCATGTACTTGTTGGTGGTGACGCGGCTGATGGTGGACTCGTGCATGCCGATGTCCTCGGCGATGTCGCGCAAAACCAGCGGGCGCAGGTGCTCGATGCCGCGGTCCAGGAAGTCGCGCTGGAACTTCACGATGCTTTTGGCCACCTTGAAGATGGTGCGCTGGCGCTGCTGGATGCTCTTGATGAGCCAGATGGCGGAGCGCATCTTCTCGCCGATGTAGTCCTCGGCCACCTTGTCCACCGGTCGGCTCGCCTTGGCGTCCGGGGCGTAGAGCGGGTTGATCCTCAGGTTCGGCATCCCCTCGTCGTTAAGCATCACCACGTACTCGTCGCCGACCTTGTGCACGAAGATGTCGGCCGAGATGTACTGTACGTCGTCGCTGCCGAAGACGCGCCCCGGCTTCGGGTCGAGCTCGGCGATGATGCGCGTGGCGGCGAGGATGTCGTTCACATCCACCCCGAGCACCTTGGCGGCCTGCTTGTACTTGTGGCTTTCCAGGTCCTTCAGGTGGTCGCGCAGAAGCGCCTCGACGAGGCTTCCCCCCATACCGAGGTTCGCCACCTGCAAAAGCAGGCACTCGCGCAGGTCGCGGGCACCGACGCCGACCGGGTCGAACTCCTGAACCCTTTTGAGCACGGCATCGACGAGCGGCACGAGGACGCTCCCGGCGTAGCCGTCCAGCGCGTCGTTCACCTGCTCATCCGGTGCGTTGCCGGCGACACCGCCCCACTCGAGCGCCTCCTCGCGGAAGGGGGTAGCCTGCACGCAGGCCTGCGCCACGTCGTCGAGCCCGGCGCGCAGGTAGCCGTCCTCGTCGATGTTCCCTATGATCTCGGCCCCTATCGCCATCTCACGGTCGGTGAGGCGGGTGAGGCTTAACTGCCAGATAAGGTGGTCGAAAAGGGTCGATTTTTTGGTGAGGAGATTCTCGAAAGAGGGACGGTCCTCGTCGTCGTAGTACTGCTCGCCGGAGCTGTAGTTGTAGCCGTCGATGTAGGAGTCCCAGTCGGCCTCGCGGGTTTCCTCGCCGGCGCGCACCTCCTGGAAGTCGCTTGCGGCAGCCTCCGGTTCGGACTCCTTCTCGCGCAGTTCGAGCTGCTCGGGCTCGCGCACCTCCTCCTGTTCGATCACCTCGTCAAGGATCGGGTTCTCTTCCAGCTCCTGCCGCACCACGTCCTGGAGTTCCAGCCGGGAGAGCTGGAGCAGCTTGATGGCCTGCTGCAACTGGGGGGTCATCACCAGTTGCTGACTCATCTTCATCTGCTGGCGCATCTCAATTGCCATAAATCCTCACTGACGTCTTGAAACCCGTTCAACGTTCAACGTTCAACGTTCAACGTTCAACGTTCAACGTTTGTTGCAAGTTCTTCGTTTCCTTAACGCTTGCCGCCGCAGATCTTAGCTTGGAGTTCATGAAGAACGCCAAGCTTTGATCTCATTATAGCGCACTCCGCTGCAATAGAAACCGTCATTCGTCTTTTCTTACTAGAACATTGAACGCTGAACGTTGAACGTTCTTTCGGTTTACAGCCTGAACTTGTCCCCGAGATAGATCTCGCGCGCCTTCTTGCTCTGGGAAATCTGCACCGGATCGCCTACTTCGAGCACCTCGCCCGCGTTCATGATGTAGGCCTTGTCGCATACACCGAGGGTCTCGCGGACGTTGTGGTCGGAAATGAGAACCCCGAGCCCCTTCTCCTTCAACGCGGTGATGATGCTCTGGATGTCGATCACCGCGATCGGATCGATCCCCGCAAACGGCTCATCCAAAAGGATGAAGGCGGGATCGGTGGCAAGCGCCCGGGCGATCTCGACGCGGCGCCTCTCCCCGCCGGAGAGGGCGTAGCCGCGGCTCCCAGCGATGTGGCCGATGCGAAACTCGGCGAGAAGCTCCTCGACGCGCTCGCGGCGCCTTACCGGGGTGAGATCCATGGTCTCCAAAACGGCCAGGAGGTTGTCCCTCACCGTCAGGCGCCGGAACACGGACGGCTCCTGCGGCAGGTAGCTGATGCCGCGCCGCGCCCGCTGGTACATGGGGAGCCCGGTGATCGGGTCGCCGTCGAGGAAGACCTCCCCCTCGTCCGGCCTGGTGAGCCCCACCACCATGTAGAAAGTGGTGGTCTTGCCGGCGCCGTTGGGCCCCAAAAGCCCCACCACCTCTCCGGAGTGGAGCTCGAGGTCGACCCCCTTCACCACCATCCGCTTGTTGAAACCCTTGGCGAGCCCCTTGGTGTAGAGGGTGCTACCGCTTCTGCCCGGCATCTTTACCCCCCGGATGGATGACCGCTTCCACCCGCTCCTTCGGACCGCTGGTGACAACGCTTTTCTGCTCGTTCACGTAATATACGATGACCTTTCCGGTGACGACGTCTTCACCGGATACCACCCTCGGGTTGCCGTCCAGGGTGATACGTGCCGTCTTCGGGTCGTACACGCCGTGGGCGCCGGTCGCCTGCCGCTCCTGCTGTACGATGCGAACGTTGCCGAAGGCCTCGACCTGGCTCACCTCGTTGCCGGGGCCGCTGTAGGAGACGACGAGACGGTCCGCGTAGAGCGTCATGTCCCCCTGGCGGGCGACCACTTTCCCCTCGAAGGTGGCGGTCTTTTTCTCATTATCGGTGGTAAGCGTGTCGGACTTTACTTTTAAAGGCTCTTTGCTGCTCCCCGTCGCCTGGGCGCCGAAGGCCGCCGCCGCGAAGAGCGAGAGAGCGAGAACCGAACCGAAGAGGATACGTCGCATCATTTCCCCTCCTGCCGGTACAGTGCGGTTACATCTTTCATCAGCCTGAACTTCCTCGTCTGCGCCTGATACTCCATTCCCGTTCCTTCCAACTGGCTCCCGACATCGGTGAGCCTGACCCGCTCCGCAGTCGTCAAGAGGGTGCGTGCCGCGATGTAGTTGACGCGGGGGGCAAAGAAGCCGTACCCCTTGTCGCTCTTCCCCCTCACGTCTCCGATGAGGGCGATATCCCTGGTGCCGTTATGGTACTCGGCGTGCTGCGCGGTGATCTCGAGATCGCCCACGCCGCCCGCGCCGTGCACCAGCATCCGCACCCCGGTCAGGTAGGAGATGTCGGCTTTCTTGTTATACTCGGCCCGGTCCGCGGTGAGCTCCCACCGTTTAGCCCCCTGTTTGGTTTCCGTGTAATGGAACTTCTGCAGGGAGACATCCACCTGCACGGGAAGCTTGCGCACCGCGAGCTTGGGCGCAACTTCCTGCTGCATTCGGAAAACTATGGTGGCTATCACCAACAGGGAGGCAACTACTGCCAGGACGCCGAGGAATCGCTTGAAATTATTGAAGTTATGCATGATTTCGAGGCAAAGTATAGCATCTAAGAAATTCACTGTAAAGCGCATTTTGTTGCGCATTGAAAGTTTTGGCACAAAGATTGAAAAAGGCAAAAAAACGACGGTTCACGGCGCGGGAGATGCGGGGGCGGCGTTACGGGTGAGGGGCGCCCGACCCGATCAAACCGGGGCGGGCGACACGGCAGGATGTCGGAAAAATTAACAGGTCAGGCGTGGTTTTCCAGGTACCAACGGTAGGTGCTCGCGAGCCCCTCGTCGAGTTCGATCTCGTGGCGCCAGCCGAGTTCGTGAATCCGGCTCACGTCGCAGAGTTTTCGGGGGGTGCCGTCGGGCTTGGAGCTGTCGAAGAGGATCTTTCCGGTGAAGCCTACGACGGCGGCGATCTTCTTCGCCAGATCCCCTATGGTGAGTTCCTGCCCGCTCCCCACGTTCACCGGGTCCCACCCCTCGTAGCGCTCCATGAGAAAGAGCGAGGCGCGGGCCACGTCGTCCACGTGCACGAACTCGCGGTACGGGGTGCCGGTCCCCCAGATGGTGACATCAGCGGCACCCGCCGCCTTCGCCTCGTGGAACCTGCGGATGAGGGCGGGGAGCACGTGGGAGGTGGTCAGGTCGAAGTTGTCGTTCGGGCCGTAGAGGTTGGTCGGCATGGCGCAGATGAACCTGGTGCCGTACTGGCGGTTGTAGGACTGGCACATCTTGATGCCGGCGATCTTCGCGATGGCGTACGGCTCGTTAGTCGGTTCGAGCGGCCCGGTGAGCAGGGACTCCTCCCGGATCGGCTGCGGCGCGAGCTTCGGGTAGATGCAGGTGGAGCCGAGCATGAGGAGCTTTTTCACGCCGACTAAGTAGCTCGAGTGGATCACGTTGTTCTGGATCATCAGGTTGTCGTAGATGAAGTCGGCCGGAAAGCTGTTGTTGGCGACGATCCCCCCCACCTTGGCGGCGGCCAGGAGGACGTAATCGGGGCGTTCCGCCTCGAAGAAGGCGCGCGCCGCCGCCTGGTCGCGCAGGTCGACTTCGGAGCTTTTACGCAGCACGAGGTTTGAAAAGCCGCGACGCTCCAGTTCCCGCACCAGGGCGGACCCGACCAGGCCGCGATGGCCGGCGACGAAGATCTTCGCGTTATTTTCCATCCGCCCGTTGCTCCCTTTCGGCGTAGGCCAGGTCGGCCTGCGTCATCATCCGCACCAGCTCGGAGAAAGAGGTCTTCGGCTCCCACCCGAGCTCACGTTTTGCCTTGCCCGCGTCACCAAGGAGCAGATCCACCTCCGCGGGGCGGAAGTAGCGCGGGTCGATCTCGATGACCACCTTGCCGGTGGCCCGGTTGATGCCGACTTCCTTTCCCCCCTCTCCCTCCCAGGAAAGCGGCATGTCGAGGCTGCCGAAGACGATCTCGGCGAACTCGCGCACGCTGTGGGTCTCCCCGGTCGCCACCACGTAGTCGGCGGGCTTATCAGCCTGCAGCATGCGCCACATCGCCTCCACGTAATCACCGGCAAAGCCCCAGTCCCTCTTCGCCTCGAGGTTCCCCAGATAGAGGCGCTCCTGCAGCCCGAGTTTTATGCGCGCGGCGGCGCGGGTGATCTTCCTCGTGACGAAGGTCTCGCCGCGGCGCGGCGACTCGTGGTTGAAGAGGATACCGTTGCAGGCGAACATGCCGTAGCTCTCGCGGTAGTTCATGGTGATGTAGAAGGCGTACGCCTTGGCGCAGGCATACGGGGAGCGGGGGTAGAAGGGGGTCGTCTCGCGTTGCGGCGTCTCGACCACCTTGCCGTAGAGTTCCGAGGAGGAGGCCTGGTAGAAGCGGGTGTTGAGCCCCGCCTCGCGGATCCCCTCAAGGATGCGCACCGCGCCGAGCGCGTCGACCTCGCCGGTGTACTCGGGGACGTCGAAGGAGACGCGGACATGGCTTTGGGCGCCCAGATTGTAGATTTCGTCGGGGTGGATCTCACGCAGCAGGCGGTTGATCGAACTTGCGTCGTTCAGGTCGCCGTAATGGAGAAAGAGGCGGGTATCCTCCTCGTGCGGGTCACGGTAGATGTGATCGATCCTGCCGGTGTTGAAGGAGGAGGAGCGGCGGATCATGCCGTGCACCTCGTACCCCTTGGAGAGCAGAAGTTCCGCCAGATACGAGCCGTCCTGCCCGGTGATCCCCGTGATAAAAGCTTTTTTCATGGCCCCTCCGGAAAAATTAAGAACTCAAAATGAATAGCATAGAAGCGGCACACCTCAAGTCCTGCCGGCGCACTTTCACCCCGAAGCGAGTATCTTTTCAATGATCCTGGTAGTGGAGCGGCCGTCGACGAACTCGATGAGGGCGACCCTGCCACCGTTGGCCTCGACCACCTCGCGTCCGACCACGTTCTCGATGCTGTAGTCTCCCCCCTTGACCAGCACGGCCGGGCGCAGCGCCTCGATCACGGCAAGCGGGGTGTCCTCGTCAAAGAGCACCACGTAATCGATGCAGCCAAGCGCCGCGAGGATGTGCGCCCGCTCCGATTCCTGGATGAGCGGCCGCCCCTCCCCTTTAAGGCGGCGCACCGACGCGTCCGTGTTGACCCCCACGACCAGCAGGTCCCCGAGCTCGCGCGCCTTCTGCAGGTACTTCACGTGCCCCACGTGCAAAAGGTCGAAGCAGCCGTTCGTGAAGACCACCTTCTTGCCGCGCTCGCGCGCCTTGGCGATCAGGTGGGTAAGGACGTCGAGGTTCTTGATCTTCGCGTCGCTGTCGCTCAGGCCGTGCGCCGCCTCGACCACGATCTCCTCGGGGGAGACCGTGGAGGTGCCGAGCTTGCCCACCGCGATGCCGGCGGCGACGTTGGCCACCCAGGCGGCGTCGGCTAGGGTGAGGCCGCAGGCGATCCCCAGGGAGAGGACCGAGATCACCGTGTCCCCCGCGCCGGTCACGTCGAACACCTCGCGGGCCACGGTGGGGATGTGCACCGCCTCTCCGCGGGCCGGGAAGAGCGACATCCCCGCTTCGCTGCGGGTGATGAGGAGCGCATCGAGCTCGAGGTCGGAGAGAATCGTGTCGGCCGCCTTTTCCAGCGACGTCATGTCGGTGATGGCGACACCCGAGGCGATCTCCGCCTCCTTGCGGTTCGGGGTAAGGAGGGTGGCGCCGCGGTACTTGCCGAAGTCGTTCCCCTTCGGGTCGACGACGACCGGCACGCCGAGTTTGCGTCCCTTTTTGCAGATGGCGGTGAGGACCGCCGGGGTGAGCACCCCTTTCATGTAATCCGAGACGACGACGACGTCGAAGCTCTCCAGGTGGGCGTCCACGTAGTCGAGGAGCACCCGCTCGCTCGCAAGGCCCAGCACCGACTTCGTTTCCCGGTCGATGCGCACGATCTGCTGGTGCGCGGCAAGCACGCGGGTCTTCTTGCTCGTTTTTCTCTCGGGGTCCTGGAAGAGCCCCGCGAGGTCCACGCCTTTTCCCTCCATGGCGCGGCACAGCAGCTCTCCGTCCTCGTCGTCGCCGATCACCGAGCAGACCGCCACCTGGCACCCGAGGGCGATCAGGTTGTTGACAACGTTGCCCGCGCCGCCAAGACGCAGGTCCTCATGGGACACCTCGACCACCTGTACCGGTGCCTCCGGCGAGATGCGCTCCGCCTTGCCCCAGAGATACTCGTCCAGCATGAGATCGCCGATGACCAGCACCCGAATCGATCCGGCGCGCTCGAAAAGTGATTCTATTTCTCGTCTATCCATAACTTCTCCCAAAAAACGTTCAGCGTTCAACGTTCAACGTTCGCCGGCAACTTCTTCCAGGCCGGCTATGCCTTGCGTTGGGACGTCTTCAAGAACCTGATGAATCCATTTAGTGTGTTGCTGATCCGGTTACAGCGCATGATCACTTCCTCAAACGATTCATGGCTGAAATAACCGATATCCAAGCCGGCATACGCAAGACTCTTGACCTCCGAAACGGACCCACGGGAAACGATGAGATACTGAATAAGTTCCCGGTTGCTGCCTCTGTCAAAGCCTTCCGCAATATTGGACATAACCGAGACGGCTGCTCGTTGTATCTGATCCTTGAACCCATAATCCTTGCATTCGCCAAGGAGTTTATAGATATCCGTCACAGGTAAACGAGCTTGTTTCCACGAATCAACATCTTCAAAGCGCTCTATTCTCAAGACGTCACCTCCTATTCGGCTAATAGGCAAGATTTCTTGAACGTCGAACGTTGAACGTTGAACTGGGTTAGGCGATCCTGTCCAGTATCCCCGCCGCTAAGAGCGGGATCATGATCTCGTGGTGCCCGGTTACGGTGTAGCCGTGGCTCTTGCCGGAAGTCGGACGCTTCACGACGTTGGTGAGCGGACGGTAGTGCTGCTGCATGTCGAAGTTCGCCGTGGTGAAGTGATCGACGTGGTGACCTAGGTTCTGCGCGATGGAGAGGGCCTTCAAGAACACCTCGGGAAGAAGCACGGCGCTCCCGATGTTCAGGTAGACGCCGCCGTCGCCCAACTGCGAGACCACGGAGGTGAAAATCTGGAAATCCGTGTAGCTCGCCGCGCCGATGACCGCACCGTCGGCGGAGGGGTGCTGATGGGTGATGTCGGTACCGACCGCCACATGGACGGTGATCGGAATCCCCTTCTTGGCGCAGGTGGCAAGAAGGCTCTGCTCGCGATAGGGGAGCTCGCGCTCCAGTATCATCCGCCCGAGCGACTCGCCGTGCCCGAGCCCCTTGGCGACTCCTTCCTTGAGTGCTGCGTTGATCTGAGCCCCGGTCTCCTCGGCCATGCCGAAGTTGCCTGCGTGCAGCACGACGCCCACATCCTCGCTGGTCGCGCCGATGAGCGCGATCTCGAAATCGTGGATGGAACCGGCCCCGTTAAGCGCAACGGCGGTGATCACGTCGGCCTCGATGAGCGACTTCAATACGGGCTGCAGCCCGCACTTGATCACGTGCCCACCCATGGCCATGACGACCGGCTTCCCCTTCGCCCTGGCCGCCACCACGGCATCGATGATCCGGTTCAGGGCCTGCGCCCCCAACTGGTTCGGCATGGCGGCAAGGAGATCGGACACGGTCATGCCGGAACGCACCGGCTGGGCGAAGTCGTCCTTGACGTTCATCTTGTTCTTGCGGGTAGCGATGGGATAGGTGGTGACACCTGAGAAATCCAGAGGTGTGTGTTTCATATCTTTCCTTTCTGCCGATAGATGTTTAGACCCGGTAAAACTCCCGGTACCACTGGACGAAGCGCCCGATTCCCTCCTCGATGGAGGTGGCGGGCCTGAACCCGACGTCGGCCATCAGGTCGTCGACGTCGGCGTAGGTCGCCGGCACGTCGCCGGGCTGGATGGGGAGGAGGTTCTTCTCGGCCTTTTGACCCAGCGCATCCTCCAGCACCTCGATGAACCGGAGCAGCTCAACCGGGGAGTTGTTGCCGATGTTGTAGATCTTGTACGGGGCGTAGCTCGTGCCCGGATCCGGGGCGTCGCCGCTCCAGGCGGGGTTCCCCTGCGGCACCTTGTCGCTCACCCGGATCACCCCCTCGACGATGTCGTCGACGAAGGTGAAGTCGCGGCGCATCTTCCCGTAGTTGAAGATGTCGATGGGGCGCCCTTCGAGGATCGCCTTGGTGAACAGGAAGAGCGCCATGTCCGGCCGCCCCCACGGTCCGTAGACGGTGAAGAAGCGCAACCCCGTGGTGGGGATGCCGTAGAGGCTCGAATAGGTGTGGGCCATCAGCTCGTTGGCCTTCTTGGTGGCGGCGTAGAGGGAGACCGGGTGGTCGACGTTGTGATGCACGGAGAACGGCATGGTGGTGTTGGCGCCGTAGACCGAGCTGGAGGAGGCGTAGACCAGGTGCTTCACGCCGTGGTGCCGGCACCCTTCGAGGATGTTGATGAAGCCCTGGATGTTGCTGTCGATGTAGGCGTAGGGGTTAACGATCGAGTAGCGCACCCCCGCCTGCGCCGCGAGGTTCACCACGACGTCGAAACGCTCCTCCTCGAACAGGCGCTGCAGCGGTTCCCGATCCTCGAGCCCCATCTTGATAAACCGGAAGCCGTCGCGCTCCTTGAGCAGGTCGAGCCTGCCGAACTTCAGGTTGACGTCGTAATAGTCGTTTAAGTTGTCGATCCCTACCACCTGGTCGCCGCGTGCCAAAAGCCGCTGCGTCAGGTGAAAGCCGATGAAACCGGCGGCGCCGGTAACCAGTATCTTCTTCATGTACACCTCCCAATGGACCTGGTACGGCCGGCGGGGTGCCGCTGCCGCGGAAAGCCCCGGCCGCACCGATACGGAAACGGATTATATGCCACCTTCGCGGAGCACAAGTAAATCTTTTTTTACGTTTTCCGCAACACCGTCCCTTACCTTTTCTCCAGAACCTCCCCGATCACCTCCAGGGTTTCCCGGCTGTTGCGCTGCATGGTAAGAGGTGCCGCCGCTTCGGCGGCCGCCGCACCCATCCTCGAGCGCCGCTGCGGATCGGCGAGCTGTGCCACGGCCGCCGCGATCTCCCCGGCATCGAGCGGATCGCGCAACACGATCCCCTGCTCCCCGTCTCGTATCAGCTCCGCCACCCCGTTGTAGCGCGAGGTCACCACGGGAAGCCCGCAGGCCATCGCCTCGAGCGTGGCGTTGCTGAAGGGGTCATAGAGGGTCGGGAAGGCGAAGATGTCGCACCCCAGGTAGAAGCGCTCCACGTCGCGCACCGGCCCGGTGAAAACCACCTGCTCCGCCACCCCCAGGCGCTGCGCCCGGCGCATGAGGGCCCCGGTCCGCCCCTTCCCCACGATGAAGAGCTTGAAGGGAACGGTGATCTTTGCCGCGGCCTCGATCAGGGCGGGGACCCCCTTGCGCTTGAAGCCGCTCCCCACGTAGAGGATGCGCAGCTCTTCACCCAGACCGTACGCTTCGGCGAGCTGCGCCCGGTACTCCTCGCGCTTTTGCAGCGGGAAGCCGGCCGCGTCCACCCCGTTGTACACCACCCGGATCTTCTCCTCGGGCACCCCGTAGAGCTCCACGATCTCGCGCTTGCCCATCTCGGAGTTTGCGATCACCGCGGAAAGGGCGGGGTCGGTGTAGAGGCGCCGCTCCAGCGCCATGTAGGCGAGCTGGAAGGGGCTCAGGTAGGTGGCAAGGCGCGCGAGCCACCCCCGCCCCAGGTTCTTGCGCTGAAGCCAGATCCGGTGGCAGCCGTCGCCGGCACGGTAGATGTCCTGCCTGAGCGTCCGCTCCAGGCTGAAGACCACGTCGAAGCGCTCGCTTTCGATGATGCGCTTGCATCCAAGCGAGAAGGTTAGTGATTTGAGCCAACCGGGCTTTCGGGCCGCGGAGACCGGGTGCAACCGGATCTTCTCGCCCCCTTCCGCGTCCCAGCTCGACGCCAGGACGTGCACCTCATGCCCCAGGGCGACAAGCTCCTCGATCAGGCGCACCATGTAGCGCTCAGCCCCCCCGAAGGGGGTGTATTTCTGGCGGATCAGGGCGACTTTCATGGCAATCCCGGCCGGAAGGCGAGCTGCAGGAAGCGCTCTGCCGCGCTGTCGTATGCGGGTACGCAGACCGAGACCAGCGTCTGTGTCATAACTCCTCCTGAGGCCCTATCGGGCGAAGAACTTCCCCATCCCCTGCATGGCATCCACGGATATCTTGGGACGCATCGTCGCCCCCTTGATCGGACGGTAGGAGGCATCCAAGACCTCCAGGTCCCCTGAGGGGTGGGTCACCGTGATGCGGTCGGGCTCGTTGACGCTGAAGGTGTCCCAGGAGCTGATCACGGTGAAAGGGCGTGCCCCGGTTTCCAGCAGCGAGCGGCCGTTACTGAAGGCTCCAGGCTCGTTGCGGCAGCCGAGCAGCTCCTTCATCAGCGTGGGGACCAGGTCGAGGTGAGTGGTGGCGTGGCTGTAGACGTGCGGCTTCTTGCCCGGCCAACGGATCACCATCGGGGTCTGGGTCTGGTACTTCGAGAAGTTGCCGCCATGCCCCCAGTAGTTGAGCTTCAGGTCGTTGAACTCCTGGCCGTGGTCCCCTGTGATCACCACCACGGTCTGCTCCATGAGTCCCTTTTTCTCCAGGGCCGCGATCACCTCTCCCACCATGGCGTCCACGTAGTACACCGAGTTGCGGTACCTGTTGTAGAAGGGGCGCGGGTCGTACTCGTTGTTGAGCTTGAGGTAGTTGACCTCCGTGAGCTCCGGCTGAAACGGTGCGACCCCGGGAGGGTGTCCTTCGGTGTGCGGCGCATCGTAAAACATGAAGCCGAAGAACGGCGCCTGCGCGGACTGGGCGCCGATGAACTTGAGCATCTTGTCCGTGATGGCCCGGTCCTTCGTGGCCGGGGAGTCCCCCTCGGTGTGCAGGTCGATCTTGCCGCGGATATCGGCGAAGACGGTGCGGTCGAATTCCGGGCTCACCAGCGGGGCGCTGGCGTAGATCCCCATCCGGTAGTCGCGGCGCAAAAGCTCCCGCATCAGCACGGGGCTACGCTCCTCGGCCAGCACCGCGTGCCAGTAGGTGCCGTAGAGGCCGTAAAACAGGCCGAAGATCCCGAAGCGCGTCGCGTTGCCGGAGCTTAGGTGGTTGTCGAAGCGCCACGAGTTTTGCGACAAGCGCCAGATGTTGGGGGTCTCCTCGGGGGTCAGGTTGTCGAAGCGCCAGCTGTCGATGGCGATGACCAGGAGGTTTAGCCGTTGCGGCGGCTCCTGGAAGGAGAGCTGCTCCAGGGGGTAGCGCAGGCCGCTGTGCCGGCCTGGCATGGCAAGCCCCCCCGCCTCCCGCTTGCCGGCTAGCCCAAGCTTTGCGAGCAGACGCTTCGCGGTAAGGGGCTTGAAGGCGGGGAGGTAACGCGCCTGGCTCGTGACGGAAGTGACGTTGTTGGCGTCGGCCCAGGCGTACACGGCGTGGGTGCAGAGGATAAGCAGCGTCACGGCGAGGGCCACCCCTCCCCCTACGCTGCGCCTTCTTTTCTCGACCCAGCGCCAGCAGGCCCAGGCAATGGCGCACTCGGCGAGCGCGACGACCAGCACGGCGAGCGCCAGCAGGAACCAGAGTTTCCCCGTCACGGGGAGCACCTCACCGGCGGCGCCGCTGGCGAGCAGGTTCAACACCATCCCGTTCAGGTGAAAACGGTACTGGGCGAACACCAGGGTGTCGATGACGATGCCCAGCACCAGGGCAAGCTGCAGCGCGATGGAGAGCCCCAGGACCGCCCGACGGCGCGGGTAGCAGGCGATCATCAGCGCGCTTGCCGGGAAGAGGTAGAAGGCGAGGGAGAAGAAATGCCCGAGGTAGGAGATGCCCAGAGAAGCGGTCGCCAGCGCCGTTTCCGGCGGGGGCATAAGCTTCAGGTATTTCACGGATATCAGCATGAGCACCACAGCGTTGGCCGCGGTGAACCACCCCGCCCAGCGCAATAGGGTGATGCGGGGACCGGTCCTTTTAAAGGTAACCGTCTTGTTGATCAACTGGAACCACTCCTTTGCCGCGACACCGGCCGCCCGTGTCCGCCTGTCGTGACGGCGCCGGGCCCGGCCTGCCGTGCCCGGCGGGCGTTCAACGCCCCTTTTTCCCCGCGTCCAGGACCCGGTGGTAGAACTCCAGCGTCCTTTTTGCCATCATCTCTTCGGTGTACCCCTGGAGCACATGGTTGCGTGCCGCAGCGCCGAGCCTTTTGCGCAGCGCCTCATCGCGCAGCAAGGTCGCGATGGCCGTGGCGTAGGACGCCGGGTCGCCGCTTTGCGCGCGAAAGCCGGTCTTGCCGTCCAGGACCAGTTCGGCGAGTCCCCCCACCGGGGCCGCCACTACGGGGAGTCCCATGGCCATCGACTGCGTGATCCCCTGCGGCACCCCTTCCAGCTCCGAGGTGAGCACCGCTACGTCCGAAATGGCGAGAAGCTCAGGGATGTCGCTGCGGTAGCCGGTCAGGATCACCTGGTGCTCGAGGCCTGCCTCACGGACCAGTCCCTCGATCGTGGCACGCCCCGCACCGTCGCCGACGAACAGGTAGCGCGCCTGCGGGAACTCATCCTGCAGCAGTTGCGCCGCAGCCACCATGACGTCGTAGCGCTTCCCCCTTCTCAGCATGGCGATCATGGTGATCACCGGGGCCCCCTCCGGGATCCCGAGTTCCGCCCTGAGCCCGGGGTCGACCGGACGGGTCGGGTCGAAGCGCTCCAGGGAAACGCCGGTGGCGATGGAGACTATCCGCTCCGGCGCCATGCCGTTGTCCTTGATCATCGCCTCCCGGACCGCTTCGCCCGTAGTGACGATGCCGTCGGGCATGCGGTAGACGAAATTGAAGGGGCTCTGCGAGATCGGATTCGCCATGTGGCGGGTCCTGATCAACAGCTTGACCCCGGCCAGCTTGGCCGCCAACCCGCCGGACCAACTGTCCTTGCTGCTGTGCGTGCTCACAACGTTGATGCGGTGCTTTTTGATGGCACGGTAGAGCTTCCAGATCGCAGTGGGATCGAAAATCCTACGCATCCTGACCTCTTCCACCGGGATACCAACGCGCTTCGCATTCTCAAGCACCGCACTCCCCGGCTGGCAGGCGATCACCACGTTGTGACCCATCTCGCGCACCCTGAGGCACTCCTGGATTATGCGCCGTTCCTGCCCGCCCCAGCCGTCCGGGGACCACTCGGTGTGGAGTATGTTGAACTTAAGGCGACATGCCTCGCCACCATTTTTTCTCATGTCGTTACGCTTCCTCTCTGACCTACGGCGGCCTTCAGCGCCGCCGCCAACTTTGCGGACACCGCGGCGAGGGAGTATTCCCTGCCGACCACTTCCCGCGCCGCCGTGCCCATATCCCGCGCAAGGCGCCGGTCGCCTCCGATGATATCGAGATAACGGCAGAACTCTTCCGGGCCGTCGGCCAAGAACCCGTTCTCGCCATGCCGGACCACGGTACGATTAAAACCCCAGTCCGTTGCCACCACCGGCACACCCGCCGCCATGTACTGAAGCAACTTGTAGCTGCACTTCCCCTCGGTCCACATGTTCTTGGGAAGGGGCATGATGCCGACATCGAAGCGCGCGATCTCGGCCTCCTGCGTTTCCAGGCGCCACGGTATGTTCCGGACCCGCACCCCGTCCAGCTTGAACTCCTGGTCGGCGATCACGCGCAGTTCCAGGTCCGTCCGCCGCGCCAACTCCCTAAGCGCGTCGCCTATGATGGAAAGGTGATGCAAGTTGCCACCGCCGCCGACCCACCCAATGACGAGCGTCTCGTTCTGCAGGCGCCAGTCCTTCAACGGGAGCCCTGCAAAGGGGACGGCCGAGGGGACGACCGCGACACGCGGGTTGAACCGCCCGGCGTAGCCGGCAAGGACCTCGTTCCCGGCAACGACCAGGTCGCTGCTCTTTATGGTGTTGGCGAAGCGGCGCTCTCTAGTCCTGCTGAAACCACCGGACGAGCTATCGTCCCTGATGTGGATGACGTCGTCGAAGTCGAAGGCGAGCCTGCGGCAACAGCGGCGCAGCATAAACAGCTCAGGGAGCGACACCAGCTTTTTCTGCAGCAACACCATGTCGTACTGCCCCAAGGTCCCGTAAAGGCGCAGTTTTTCCAACGCCTTCCTTGGATAACGGCGGGCCGTGCAACAAAGCCCGAGGGTTTCGAGTTCCGGGAGCAGGTTCAACACCCGTACGCGGCTCGACGGCAACCGCTCGTCCTGGTACAGCATCAATATCTTGGAGTTTGTGGGGGGCATGAAGCCTCGATGTTCCGGTTCAGCTCGATCGCCTTGCCGTACTTGTAGAAGGTGTAATGGGCGTAAATGGTGCTCAGCACGAACCCCATCCCCCCTTCCAGGAAACCGAGCTTCAGGACGTACATCTTGAAGAAAGTGAAGAGGGGTTTGAAAAGAAGATGGGCGAGCCCGGGCCGCTTCCCCTTTTTGACCAGTTCCCGGGCCGCCAGGGTGGAATAGCGCTCCATCCGGGTGACGTAGTCGGAGAGGCCGGAATAGGTTTTGTGCACCAGATTCCCATCGAGCTCCCCCACCCTCCCCCGGCACTCCAGCGCCTCGTGGACCTCTTTCTCGCTGAAGGCGCATTCCCTGCGGTCGTAGAGCCGCTTGTTGAAATCGGGGTACCAGCCGCAACGCCTGATCCAGCGATCGCCGAAGTAGTTCTCCCGCGCCACCCGGTAACAGGGTGCCTCCCCCTCGGTCACCTTCAGGATCGACTCCTTGAGCCGCGGCGAGACCCGCTCGTCGGCGTCGATGTTGAAGATCCAGTCGTTTTGCGCAAGCTCCGCCGCGGCGTTTTTCTGCTTGCCGAAGCCGGGCCATGCCCGGTACACGAAGCGGACCTTCGGGTTTTCGCGGCAGATCTCCTCGGTACGGTCGGTGCTCCCCGAGTCGACGACCACGATCTCATCGGCAAAGTCGAGGCTCTTCAAACAGTCGCCGATGAACTTCTCTTCGTTCAGGGTGATGATGGTAGCGGTTATCTTCATGAATGATCCGTCAACAGTTTCTCGACGCAGGCCAGCACCGCCTCCACCTTGATGGTGTCGCGGCAGGCGAGGTCTTTGTCGCATTGCTTGCGCAGGCAGCGGGCGCAGTGCATGGGGGACTGCAAGACGGCGTGCTGCTCTCCGCGCGGCCCGACGCTGCGGGCATCGGTTGAGCGGTAGAGGGAGACCGTGGGAGTGCCGAGCGCGGCCGCCAGGTGGAGCGGTCCGGAGTCCACCCCCACCACGAGGTCCGCCTTTTTCATCACCGCCGCGAGCCCCTTCAGGTGGTACGCCTCGAGCACGCGTGCACCACGCCCGATACCGGCGGCGATGCGGACCACCGCCCCTTTCTCACCGTCGTCCCCCCAGGGAAGCAGCATGGTCGCGTCCGGAAAACGCTCCAAAAGCGCGATCCCCAGCGCGATCCACCCCGCTTCGCTCCAGAGCTTGGTCGGCAGCGAGCTGCCGCACTGGAAGAGGAACACGAGGCCGTCGGAAAGGGTCGCGTAGAGCGCCGCCGCATCGGCGTCGTCGTCGGCAGAGACGCCGACCGTGACGCAAAGGGGCATCTGCCTGAAGTCCTTACCGAAGGGGATGCTCACCAGGCGCAGGTATTTGTCGGCCAGGTGCTGGTCCTGGCGCCGCATCGGGATCCGCCGCGTGGTGAAAAAGGCGTTCACCCCCTCCTTCAGATCCTCCTTCTCGAAACCGATGCGGTTCGGGCAGCCGGTCAGCTTGCAGATGAGGCCGCTTTTCAGATCCCCCTGCAGATCGAAGACGAGGTCGTACTCGCGCTCGTTAAGCGCACTCCTGAGCGCCGTCACCTCGTTTCGGGTCGAGGCGGCGAACGGCTGCCGGCGCCAGGCGTCGGGGCGGACCGTGTGCAGCAGGCTTACGTCCGGATGCCCTTCCAGCACCTGCCGCAGCGACTCTTCGACGACCCAGTCGATCTCGATGCCGGGCGACGCCTGTTTCAGGTAGTCGAGCACGGAGAGTGCGATGGCCAGCTCGCCCAGAGGCGAGGTCTTGATGATTAGTACGCGCATAGAGCCTTCTGCGAGCAAGGGTTATCGAAACAGCTCATCGAGCTTATCCAGCAGCACGCCGCTCTCCTCGAATTCGATCTCGAGCAGCGTCACGAAACAGTTGCCAAGCCTCTCCCGGTACGGCGCGAGCTTAACGGCATCCTTCTCGGTGGTGATGAGAACGGTGCTGCGCGAGGCGTCCCGCAACCGGCAGATGGCGGCGATCTCCTCCTCACCGTAGCTTGCGTGGTCCGGAAAGGCGAGGGTCGCGGTGAGCTTCACCCCGTCCGCCTCCAACAGATCGAAGAAACCGGCGGGGTCGGCGATGCCGGAAAAGGCGGTCACCCGCGCCCCGGCTGCGCTATCAAGACCGACGCGGGCACCCCCGGCGAGCGGCATGAGGCCGGTGAGCCGGTGGGCGCTGCGGCAGGCGGGTTTCTGGGCGACCGGTTCGGGGGCGAGCCCCGGGACGCAGCGGGTATAGACGATGAGATCGGCACGCTGCACTGCAGCTGCAGGCTCCCTCAGAAAGCCCGCGGGAAGGGTCCGGCCGCCGGCCAGCGGACGCTTTGCGTCAAGAAGCAGGATGTCGAGATCGCGCTTCAAGCGCAGGTGCTGGAACCCGTCGTCCAGGATGAAGACGTCCGGCTGCAACTCTTTGAGAGCGAAGAGCCCGGCGCGGTAACGGTTCGCCCCGATGACGGTCATGAGTCCCGGGACCTTCTGCGCCAGCAGGTACGGCTCATCCCCGGATGCTTCGGGGGGAAGGAGCATGCTCTTGCCGTCGCAGACGATGCGGAGCTCACCTTCTGCAGAACCGCCGTACCCGCGGGAAAGAACGGCGACCCGCTTGCCGCGCTTTATGAGGTACTGCGAAAGCCAGGCGACCACCGGCGTCTTCCCTGTGCCGCCGAGAGCGATGTTCCCGACCGAGATGACCGGGACCGGCAGGCGGTGCGACGGCAAGAGGCCGATACGGTAGGCAGCCGCCCGGAGCCTCAGCACCGCCGCGTAGGGAACGGCTAGTGCCCGCAGCAGCGCGAGGAGGAGCCGGTCGCTCACCGCCTCTCGCCTCCCTTCCACGAGATCGCGGTAGTAGTGCTCCGAGGGAAGCTTCACCGCCCCCCCTTGCCGATGCCGAGCCGTTGGTAGAGGCCGTCCGCCGCCTCGATCACATCGCCCGCGGTTACCGCGGTCATGCAGCGGTGGTCGATGGGGCACTCCCGCTTCATGCAGGGAGCGCAGTCGGCCCCCCGGCGCACGATGGCGCCGCGCTCGAAGAAGGCGCTCGTGGTGCGGTGGTCGGTCGGACCGAAGATGGCGACAAGCGGGACGTCGAAGGCCGCTGCGATGTGCATCGGCCCGGAATCGTTGGTGATGAAGAAGTTGCAACGCTTGATGAGCGCCATGAGCTGCCTCACCGAGGTCTTTCCGGCGAAATCGGCGCAGTCCCCTTCCAGCAACTCGGCAATTTTCCCCGCCATCTCGGTTTCGCCCGGACCGCCGGTGATGATGACCCGGGCGCCCCAGCGCTCGGCCAGTTCGCGCGCGGCCTCGGCAAAGCGCTCGGGGTACCAGCGCTTGGCGGAGCCGTAGGTGGCGCCGGGGTTCACGCCGATCACGAAGTCCCCGGGGGCGATCCCTCGCGCCGCGAGGAGCGCCTCCATCCCGGCGTCTTCCTCGGCCGAGGTCTGCAGCCTAAGGTGCGCCGGCGAGGGTTTGAGGCCGAAGTACTCCAGCATGGTCAGGTAGTTCAGCACCTGATGCGTGTCCGGCTTGAGCAGTACGCGGGGAAAGCGGTGCGTCAGTATTATGCTGCGGGCGTCGCTGTCTTTGCCGACGCGCTGCGGGATCCCGGCAAGCCAGGGGACGAGGGCGGCATCGAAGGAGTTGGGGAGCATGACGGCCAGGTCGAAGCGGCTGCGGCGCAGTTCGGCGGCAAGCCGCAGACGCCCGAGGGCACCCTTGTGACGGCCGTTACGGTGGAAGGTGATCACCCGGTCCACGCCGTCATAGACGCGAAAGACCTCTGAGACGGCCTCGTTGGCAAGCACGGTGATTTCGGCTTCGGGGAAGTTGGCGCGAACGGTGTCGACGGCCGGGGTGGTCATCACGGCATCGCCGATCCAGTTGACGGCACGGATGAGGATTTTGCGGACGCGGCTGCGGTCTATTGGCTTCATCGGGCACCCGTAGCGCCGCTGGGGCTGCCCCCAGCGCAGGACGGACCGGCGGGACGAGCGGACTTATCAAAACGTGGAACTGATTGCATTATGGCTTTCTCGGCGTTCAAATCGGGCAATGATGCCATAACCACGCCGATATGGGAAGTAAATTAAGGGAGTTTGTCCAGGAACCGGTCCATGAGCGCCATGTGTTTCGCGGTCGCCCCGCCGCTCTCCCGCATCATGAGAAGGGCGTTGCGCCCGAGTTCGCGGCGCCGGTCCGTATCGGCGAGGAGCTCGCGCCAGACTTCAGTCAACTCCCCCGGCGACGGCACCTGCACCCCGCCGCGGTAGCGCTGCACGAGCGCCGCGATGTCGCGGAAGTTGTTCATGTATGGCCCGAAGGTGGAAGGGATGCCGCACGAGGCGGGCTCCAGCAGGTTGTGCCCGCCAAGCTCCACGAGGCTCCCCCCCACGAAACAGAGGTCGGAGAGGGCGTAGAGTCTCATCAACTGTCCCACCCCGTCCACCAGGAGCACCTCGCCCGGCGCGAAGGAACCGCTCCACCCGTCGAGCGCGCTGCAGCGCCGGTAGGTAAAGCCGTCCCGCTCCAAAAGCGACGCGATCTCCGCGGTGCGCTCGGGGTGGCGCGGCGCGAGGACCAGGAAGAGGTCGTCGCGCTCCCGCTTGAGTTCCTGGTAGGAGGCGAGCAGGTACGCCTCCTCCCCCGGCCTGGTGCTCCCCGCGCAGATGACGGTGGCGGAGGCGGGGATCCGGTACGCTTCCCGCAGTTGCGCCCGCTCAGCGGCGGGTACCTCGCGGTACGGGACATCGTATTTCAGGTTCCCGGTCACCACGCTCCGCTCCGGCGGTGCGCCGATCGCCAGCACCCGCTCCAGGTCCCCCTCGGCCTGCATGCAAAGCAGGGAAAAGAGGCGTAAGGTCGGGCGGAAGAACCAGTCGAATTTGCGGTAACGCGGGAAGGAGCGCTCCGAGATCCTGCCGTTGGCGAGGACCACCGGGATGCCGCGGCGCGCCGCCTCGCGGGTGAAGTTGGGCCAGATCTCCGTTTCCATGATCACCACGAGCTCGGGCGCAACGACGCCTAAGGCGCGCCGCACGGATGGGAGAAAATCGAAGGGGAAGCAAATGATGGCGTCTATTTCGGGGATCCCGGCGGAGACGGCCCGGCCGGTGGCGGTGGTGTTGGAAACCACGAGGGCCCAGTCGGGGCGGCGCTCCTTCAGGGCCTTCAGGAGGGGACGCGCCGCCAGGGTCTCGCCGACCGAGACCGCGTGGACCCAGATCACCTTGCGCCCCCGGATCTTTTGCATCTGCTCCGCCGAGATCGCACCGAGGCGCTCGGCAAGAGCCGGCGGGTTCTTGCCGGCCAAGAGCTGGAAAAGATGAAACGCCAGCAGCGCAGGGAAAAGGATCAGGGCGGCCAGGTTGTAGAAAAGAAGGAACATGCAGCTCTCTCTCCCGTCCCTGGTGTCAAGCGGGGGACGGGGGGTCGCGCCTGACGGCGGGACCATGGTCGGTCGGCGCCTTGAGCTAGGCGCCCGCCTCGCTTTGGCGGTAACGGCTGCGCCACACCTCGACCTTGTCGAGAACGTCCTGCACCGTGATGCGCGCCATCCGGTCGGGATGGTTCTCCATGGTGATCGGGTAATCCTCGCCCGGTTCGCCGTAGGCGTCGATGGCCAGGTCGCCGAACTTGCGGTACGGGCCGACGCGCTTCGGGTTCGAGTACCCCATGAGGGCGATCACGGGACGATCCAGGGCGACCGTGATATGCAGCGGGCCGGTGTCGAGCGACAGCACGAGTGCCGCCTTGTCGAGCACCCCCACGAGCCCCCGCAGGCCGCCGTTCCCAAGGTTGCTGAAGGGCTTGATGCGCGCCTTCTCCATGATGATCCGTTCCGCGTTCTCCTCGCGCGGGGAGCGTCCCCCCACCAGGACCGGCTGCAGGCCGAAGTCGCCGTGCAGCGCATCGCACACCTCCGCCCAGCGCTCGGGGACCCAGTCTTTTTGTGCCTTGCTGGTGGCGACCACGATGGGGACCACCGGACGGTCGAACTGCGCGTAGAAATCGCGCTGCCAGGCGCGTTCCTGGTCGTTCCAGGGCCCCAGGTTCCATTCCACCGGGGAGGTCGGCGCACCGAGGTACTCGCAGAATTCCAGGTACTGGTCCTGGACGTGCTGCATGGCATGCGGCGGAATGCGGTGCGTGGTGAAGAGCCAGTTGAGGTCCCGGGCACGGGCGAAATCGAAGCCGAGTTTCACCGGCGCGTTCACGAAAGAGCAGATTATGTTGGCCTTGAAGTACACCTGCAGGTCAAGGACGAGGTCGAAGCGGCGCGACTTCAGCTGCTCCCGTACCTCGAGGTAGCCGCGCCACCCCTTGCTGCGGTCGAACAGGATGATCTCGTCAACCAGCGCGTGTCCGCGCACCAGCATCGCCGGCCCGGGCTGCAGGATCCAGGTCACCTTCATGGCCGGGTTGGCGCGCTTTAGCGCGTGAAGCACCGGCAGCACGTGCACGGTGTCCCCTACTGCACTCATCATGACGATACAGACCCTATCTGTGGCAAAACGCATCAATCTTTCTCCATAGCGAGGGATGCCAGCCGCGCCAGCGCCTCCTCGTCGATTTGCAATCCCCACCGGTCGCGCCACTTGCGCGCCGAGCGGGCGAGTCGCTCATAGTTGCGCCGAGCGACCTTCCCTTCCGGGGGAAACAGCACCCGGTCCACGTCGAGCAGATAGGCTGTGGGGACCGGGGCGTGCGTCACGTAGATGTTTTTCATGTTGAGATCGGGGTGCCAGGCACCGCACCCTTCCAGCCGGCGCAAAAGCAGCGCCACCGCCTGAAGGAGCGCCTCGCGCCCGGCGGCATCGCTTTCCTGCCAGCGCTCCGGCAGGTCCCCCCCGGCAGGGAGGCGCCGGGTCATCACGTCGCAGCGGACGAAGGGGAACGCCGCGGGGTAGAGCGCGTAAGCGACCACCTCGGGGGTCGGGACCCCGGCTTCGGCAAGCCGGACCGCGTTGGCGAGCTCCAGCGGCGCGCGGGTCGGGGGGAGGAAGCGCTCCCCGGTCAAGTAGCGCAGCAGGCCGCCGTGCCGGTTGCGGCGCACCACGACGGGCACCGGCTCGGCCCCGGGGAGGGTGACGCCGTAGCAGGCGCCGCGGCCGTGCATCACGTCGCGCTCCGTCCGGGCTGCCGCCCAGTCGTGCAGAGTCGGCGCGGCCAACGCCTCGCGGACGGCGTCTGCGGCCCAGGCGCGCGCCACCACCCGCCTGCCGGCGACGACAAATTCAAGGTACGAATCGGGGTTGACGATACGGGTTGCAGCGGGGTCTGCCGTCATCCGGCCTCCAAAATAATCCGGGAACCATTAGCGGGGAAGCCGCCTGCACCGAGGCGATCAAACGCTAGGTTCGGCGGCAGGCGGAAAGTGGAGGGGTTACTGCTTCGCCCCGTCCGCCGGACCCGCCGGTTGCGGGGCGCGCTTCCAGCGCTGATGAACCCAATACCACTCGGTCGGGTGCCGCACCACGTAATCCTCGAGGCAGCGGGTCATCTGAACCGTGTCCTGCACCTCGATATCCTCGAGCGCCTCTCCCAGTTCCAGTTCCGGGTGGAACTCCACCACCTGACGCTCCCCTTCACGGTGGATGAAGGCGGGCACGAGCGGCACCTGGTTCTTGCGCGCCAAAAGGGCAAGCATGTTGGTGGTCCAGGCCGGTCGGCCGAGAAAATCGACCAGCACCCCGTTGCGGGTCCAGGTGGCCTGATCGATCAGGAGCCCTACGACCCCGTTGCGGCGGAACTGGACGAGCATGTTGCGCAGGGCCCCGTCGGCGTAGATGACCGAGTTCCCGTGACGCCCGCGCACCTTCTCCAGCACGGCGTTCAGGGACTGGTTGTCCTGGCGTTTGGCCACCACGCTGATGTTTTGCACCCGGCTGCCGAAGGAGAGCGCCATGAGCTCCCAGTTGCCGCAGTGGCCGGTGAGGAGCGCCACGCCACGCCCCCGCTCGCGCGCCTTCTGGAAGTGCTCCAGTCCCCGGAACTCGACGGCATCGATCATCGCCTGCCCCTTGTCGTGGTAGAGGCGGCAGACCTCCACCGCGGTCCGACCGAGGTTCTCGAAGGTCGCGCGGGCAAGCTCGACGGCACTGCGCCGCTCCCACCCCGGCTGGGCTTCCAGGAAGGGAAGCGAGCGCTCGATGTTTTGCACCGCGATCTCGCGACGCCGCTTCAACAGACGGAACAAAAGCCTGCCCAGTGCCGGCCCAACGGCGTTGGCGGCACTAAGGGGAAGGCGCGCCACCAGATTGGAGACGGCCATGAACAGCAGCGACTCCAGTCTCCAGCGCAACTTCCTCGTCGCAGTTACCCTGCGGGGCACGATTTTGTCTCCTTGAACTGCATGCCGTGCAGGCGGCTGTAGACCCCTTCCTTCTGCAGCAGCTCTTCGTGGGTCCCCATCTCCGCGACAACACCCTTCTCCAGCACCACGATGCGGTCGGCATGGGTGATGGTGGAGAGGCGATGCGCGATGACGAAGGTGGTCCGGTTCTTCATGAGGTTATTGAGCGCCTTTTGCACCATCTGCTCGCTCTCGGTGTCGAGCGCGCTGGTCGCCTCGTCGAGGATGAGGATGGGGGCGTCCTTTAGGATGGCCCGGGCGATGCACAGCCTCTGGCGCTGTCCGCCGGAGAGGCGCACCCCGCGGTCGCCGATGTTGGTCTGGTACCCCTCCGGGAGCTCCAGGATGAACTCGTGAGCGAAGGCGGCCCGCGCCGCGGCCTCGACCTCCGCATCGGTCGCCTGCGAGCGTCCGTAGCGGATGTTGTTGGCGATGGTGTCGTTGAACAGTATCGTCTCCTGGTCGACCAGGGCGATCTGCTGCAAAAGGTTCTGCATGGTCCGCTTGCGGATGTCGACGCCGTCCATGAGCACCGCGCCGCCGGTCGGATCGTAGAAGCGGGTGATGAGAGAGACGAGGGTGGTCTTGCCGCCGCCGGAGGGTCCGACCAGGGCGATGACCTCGCCTTTTTTCGCCTTGAGGTCCACCCCCTGCAGCACGTAGTCGTCCTCGTACTTGAAGCGGACGTCGCGGAACTCCACCTCGCCGTTCACCTTGCCGAGGTCCCGGGCATCCGGCGCATCCACGATCTCGGGTTTCTCGTCCATCACCTCGAAGACCCGTTCCGCGGCACCTATGGAGCGCTGCAGGCTGTTGTAAGAGGAGAGCAGCCGCTTGATCGGGTTGAAGACGAGCACCATGCCGGTGATGAAGGAGAAGAACTCCGAGGCGCTCTTCGTGCCGTGCATGACGTTGCTGCCCCCCACCCAGATGACGGCTGCGATGCCGAAGGAGGTGATGAACTCCATGATCGGAGTCGAGAGGCCGTCGTACTTGATGTTCTTCCTGGTGAAGTGGTAGAAGTCGCTGTTGCGCGCCCGGAAGCGCTCGATCTCGCGCCCCTCGAGGCCGAAGGCCTTCACCACCTTGATGCCGGAGTAGGTCTCCTGGAGGATGCTGGCCAGGTCCCCCATCTTCTCCTGCCCCTGGCGCGCCACCCGCTTGATCCGCTTGCCGATCTTCGTCGCCGGGATCACGGTGAGCGGAATGACCACGAAGGAGATCAGGGCGAGCTGCCAGTCGCGGTAGAAGATGACGCCCAGCAGGGCGACGGCCGAGATCCCGTCGCGGAACAGGCCGCTGATGACGTTCGCCACCCCTTCCTGCATCATCCCGACGTCGGCCAGCACGCGCGACATGAGCGTGCCGGTCTCGTTGCGGTTGAAGTACCCGACACTCAGGCGCATGTTCTTCTCGTACAGATCGTTTCTCACGTCCTGGACCGCCAGCTGCCCGGCGCTCTTGATGAAGTAGTCGTTCGTGTAGCGGCAGACGCCGCGCAGGGCGTAAAGCAGCACGATACCGATCGGCAGCAGCATGAAGATGGCGGTGTCCTTGCCGGAAAAGATCTTCCTTAAGACCGGCTCGACGAGGTAGGCCATGGCGCCGTCCATCCCGCCCACCCCGAGCGAGCCCACGGCGGCAAGCGCGATGCGCCACCAGTGAGGACGGCTGTAGCCGACCAGCCGCATGAAAACGTTCACTTTCTTCGGGGGTGTTGCACTCATTTCATCATCTCCATGGCGAGCCGGGCCACGCGGCCCAAAGCGCCGCCGCTCCCCAGCTTAACTCTCATCGCGGCGAAATCTTCCCGCATGGCCGCCGCGTAACCGGGGTTGTTCAGGAGCGCGTCGATCTCGTTCGCGATCGGCAGCGGCTCCGCTTCGTCTTGCAACAATTCCTTCACCATCCGCTTTTCAGCGACGATGTTGCTGATCCCTATGTGCGGCACGTTGATGACCCGTTTCCCCACCTCGTAGGTGAACTTGGACATCTTGTAGATGATCACGTGGGGAACGCCGACCAGGGCGAGCTCCATGACCACGGTACCGGACGCCGCGATCACCGCGTCGCAGGCGGTCATCACGTCGTGGTTTCTCCCGGCGATCACGGCGACATCGAGCCCCGCCCCGGAAAGGTAGTGGGCGAGGTCCTCATCCTTTAGCGAGGAGGCGCGCGGCAGCACGAACTGCAGGTCCGGCATGCGCTCTTTCAGGATGCGCGCCGCGTCGAGGATGACGGGAAAGAGCTTTTTCACCTCCGCGTGGCGGCTGCCGGGGAAAAGCCCCACGCAGCGCCTTTGCGGGTCGAGTCCCAGCGAGGCGAGCGCCTCGTCACGCCGCATGGTCGGCTTTACCAGGTCGAGCAGCGGGTGTCCGACGAAGGTGACCGGAACCCCGGCCTTCCGGTAGAAGGGGACCTCGAAGGGGAAGAGCACCGCCATCATGTCGACGACGCGGCCGATGCCGTGCACGCGGTGGCTTCTCCAGGCCCAGACCTGCGGGGAGATGAAGTAGAGCACCTTGATGCCCGCCTTCTTCGCCACCTTGGCGAGCCTCAGGTTGAAATCCGGGTAATCGATCAGGATCAGGAGGTCGGGAGGATCGGTGTGGAGTTTGTTTTTCAGCGTGTTGAAGCCGTTTATGATGGTCGGCAGGTGCGCCACAACTTCCACGAGCCCCATCACCGCCATCACGTTGGCGTCGACCAGGGTTTCCACCCCGGCCTCGCGCATGCAGTTCCCACCCATCCCGAAGAAGCGGGTGTCGGGGGAGAGGGTGCGTATCGCGGAGGCGATCTGCGCGCCGTACATCTCGCCGGAAGCCTCCCCGGCGACGATCATCACTGACTGTTGCTTTTCTTGCAAATAGAACCTCTAAAAGAGATCAAGGTCGAGACACAGGTCGGGGAAAGTCCGTCCTGCACCCCGACCTCGACCCTCCTTTTTTACCTTGTGACGCCCCGTTTGGCAGTCTCGATGAACTCGATGAAGTGGTCCACCTCGGGGCACTTCGGCACCTCGGTCTTCATCTTCTCGACCGCCTCGGCAAGCTTCAGTCCCGACATGGAGAGAAGCTTGTAGGCCTTCTTCAGGCTGGAGATGGTCTCGTCGGAGAAACCGCGCCGCTTAAGCCCTACCAGGTTCAGGCCGCGCAGGCGGCTTTCGGAACGGTCACCGGTGATGATCGTGTACGGCGGGACGTCGAGCGGAACCGAGGTCATCCCCCCCACCATGACGTGGGCGCCGATGCGCATGAACTGCAGCACCGCGCAGAGCCCCCCGAGGATCGCGTAGTCCTCGACGGTGACGTGCCCCGCGAGGGTGGCCGAATTCGCCATGATGACGTTGTTGCCGATGTGGCAGTCGTGCGCTACGTGGGAGTACGCCATGAAGAGGTTGTTGTCGCCGACGGTGGTCTCGCCGTCGCCGGTCACGGTCCCGAGGTGCAGGCTCGCGAACTCGCGGATGGTGTTCCCGTTGCCGATCCTGAGCCAGGTTTTCTCGCCGCGGTACTTGAGGTCCTGCGGGATCGCCCCGACCGACGCCATATGGAAAATGGTGTTGTTTTCGCCGATCTCGGTCCAGCCGTCGATGACGGCGTGCGGCCCCACCTTGGTCCCCTTGCCGATGCTCACGTTCTCGCCGATCACGGCGTACGGGCCGATCTCAACCCCTTCGGCGATCTTGGCTCCGGGATGGATGATTGCGGTGCTGTGGATCATAGATGTTCTCCGTGCCTACTTGTCGGCGAGCGTTGCCTTCAGTTCCGCTTCGGTCATCAGCGTCTCGCCGACGTAAGCCTTGGCGGCGCAGCTCCAGATGCCGCGCTTGTTGAAGAGGGTCTCCACCTCGATTCTCAGGGTGTCGCCGGGCTTTACCGGCTTCCTGAAACGCGCGTTGTCGATGGCCATGAAGTAGCTCACCTTGTCCTTCGCGTCCCCCCCCATGCTGAGGTATGCCATGGTGGCGGCGGCCTGGGCCATCGCCTCGATGATCAGGACCCCCGGCATCACCGGGAAACCGGGGAAGTGCCCCTGGAAGAAGGGCTCGTTCATGGTCACGTTCTTGATGGCCACGATCCGCTTCCCGGGCTCCAGGTCGGTGACCTTGTCGATGAGCAGAAACGGGTAACGGTGCGGCAGAATTTCCATTATCTGGACGATATCAAGCATTGCCTGTCCTCTCCTTGCATCGGCCGACAGCCCGTCGGGCTTGAGCCGAGGTATTCATTTCAGTGTTACGGGGGGCTATTCCCCTTTTTCGGCGAGCTTCGCCTCCAGCTCGGCCACGCGCTTCTCGAGGGTGTTCAGGGTCTTCCTGAATTCCGGGAGCTTCGGGAGCAGATTGGAGGATTTGAGCCACTCGCGGTGCGGCATGACCGGTATCCCGGAAAGGACCTGGTTCGGCTCCAGGTTCCCCGCCACGCCGGACTTGGCTCCCACCATGACGTTGTCGCCGATCTTTATGTGTCCGGCGACGCCGACTTGGCCTCCCAGGATGACGTGGTTGCCGAGCTGGGTGCTGCCGGAGATACCTACCTGCGAGACGATCATGCAGTCCTCGCCGATCACGCAGTTGTGGCCGATCTGCACGAGGTTGTCGATCTTGGTGCCGCGCCTGATGCGGGTGACCTCGAGTGCCGCGCGGTCGATGACCGCGTTGGAGCCGATCTCCACGTCGTCTTCGACCACCACGATGCCGATCTGCGGGATCTTGTACCAGGAGCTGCCGTCCGGCGCGTAGCCGAAACCGTCCGAGCCGATCACCGTGCCGTCGTGGATGATGACGCGGTTGCCGATGCGGCAGCGCTCGCGGACGCTCACGTTGGCGTAGAGGGTGACGTCGTCCCCGACGCTGGAGCCGGGGTAGAGTACCACGCCGGGGTAGAGGGTCACGCGGTCGCCGACGGTGACGCCGGGGCCGACGGTCGCACCCGGGTAGATGGTGACTTCCTGGCCTATCTTCGCACCCGGCGCTACGAAGGCGCCCGGGAGCACGCCCAGGCGGGGTGCCGGCTGGGTGTAGAACAGGGTCAAAAGCTTGGCGAAGGCGAGGTAGGGGTTCGCGTGGAAGATGGCGTTTTTGCCGTGTGTGTTCCCCCCCGTCCCCATGAGCACCGCCGAGGCGCCCGTGGTGGCCACCTTGCTTGCGTACTTCGGGTTCGCGAGGAAGGTGAGCTGCCCTTCCCCCGCGTCGTCGAGGGTTCCCAGTCCGCCGATCAGCACGTCGCCGTCGCCCGAAACCGTCCCCCCGAGATACTCGGCTATTTCTCGAAGCGTCTTTTTCATATGAACCTCAAAAAATGTTCAACGTTCTGCGTTCAACGTTCGTAAACGGTGCGCGCCATTAAGGACGCGTAACACCGACTTGTCGCCTCTCAAAAACGACAATTCCCCCCCGACCTTTCAGGAGCAGCCAGGGAACCTCCGCCCGCAGTCACTACGGTGTCGGCCCCGGTCTGCCCCCTCGGGCAGGAGGGGGGAGTGGTCGTAACGTTGAACGTTGAACGCTGAACGGGGTTTACTTCTTCCTGTTCTCGTTGAACGCCTTCAGCACCGCTTCGGTGACATCGGCGGAGGGGTCGAGGAAGATCATGGTCTCGTTCTTGACGAAGATGGCGGTGAAGCCGTTCTTCTTCCCGAAGACCTGGGCCACCTTCACGATCTCATCCACGATCTTGCCGGTGAACTCGTCGTTCTTCGCCTGCAGGTCGTCCTGGGCGTCCTTGAGGAAGCGCTGGTACTCTTTCAAGCGCTGCTGGTAGTCACGCTCCTTCGCTCCACGGGCGGAATCGTTCAGCAGCGCCCCCTGGCTCTCCAGCTCGCCTTTGAGCTTCTTCAGCTCACCTTCCTTGCTCGCCTTTTCCGCCTCGTACTTGCTGGCCTTCTGAGCCAGTTGCTCCTTCGCTTCCTTCCCTGCGTCGGAGGTCAGCAGCACCTTCTGCACATCGACCGAACCGATCTTTGAACCATCGGCG
Organism: Geomonas ferrireducens; assembly: GCF_004917065.1. Classification (NCBI taxonomy): domain Bacteria; kingdom Pseudomonadati; phylum Thermodesulfobacteriota; class Desulfuromonadia; order Geobacterales; family Geobacteraceae; genus Geomonas; species Geomonas ferrireducens. Next base: position 36,680 of record NZ_SSYA01000004.1, on the reverse strand, counting down.
GCCATCACGGACAGCGGAAGTGCCAGAACCAGCGATAATGCGATGATGAAACGTTTCATGACTTGCTCCTTGCAGTGCATCGATTTTAGAAAATGCTCCCTATGGAGAACTCCAACTTGCCGCCTTTGCTGTCTATCCCTTCCCTCGGGTTGATCGGAATGCCGTACTCAAGCCTCAGCGGCCCGATCGGGGAGAACCACCTGATGCCGCCGCCGTAACTGCTCAGTACGTTGGAGAAGGTGGACTTGACGTTGTTTTCACAGTTGCCCGCGTCGAAGAAGAGTACCGCCTTGAGCCCCGCCTCCTTCAACAGAGGGAAGGTGTACTCGGCGTTGGCCACCGCCTCGACCGCGCCACCTAAGTAGACACGGTTGTCGCTTTTGCCGTCGGCACCGCCGACACCGATCCTCGGTACCTGGCTCGTCTTGTAGGGGCTCACCGTTCTCGAGGAGAAGCCGCGCAGCGAGCTGATGCCGCCCAGGTAGAACTTCTCGTCGATCGGGACATCCTTGCCGCCGTAGGACTGCACGTACCCCAAGGTGCCGCGCAGCGACCCCACCCCCCACAGCACCGGGTGGAACAGGGTGTGCTCGGTCAGGTACTTGATGTACCTGTTGCTGCCGCCAAGACCGGCGAACTCTATGGAGAGCGTGTTGATCATGCCGGTCGTGGGGTCGGGACGGTAATCGGTGGTGTTGCTGGTGAGGCTCGCGACGATGGCGCTCGTCGTGGAAGTGGCCTCGGGTGCGATCACCGACCCGTTGTGGATGTTCTGCAGGAGGTCCTCGGACTCGTCGTAGATCTCCTTCTGCTCGTACTTGTAAAGCCAGAAGGTCCCGAGCGTATCGGAGAGGGAGTATCCCGCCTTGATGTCACCGCCGGTCGCCCTGCGGGTATAGTCGAGGTACTTACGGTCGGTGCGGTAGATGTCGCCCCCGACGGTCCACTTGGTGTCCATGAAGTACGGGTCGGTGAGACCCAGGTTATAGGTCTGCGACTTGCTGCCGAGGCTGGCGGCCGCGGTCATCTTGAGCCCGAGCCCCAGGAAGTTCGCCTGCTGGATCGAGCCCTGCCCTATGATGCCGTCGAGTGAGCTGTAGCCTGCGCCGATGCTGAAGGTGCCGGTCGGTTTCTCCTTCACCTCGACGTTCATGTCGAGCTTGTCCGGGGCGCTTCCCTTCACCGTGGCGATGTTCGCCTCCTCGAAGAAGCCGGTGTTCATCAGGTTCTGCTTGCTGCGCTTGAGCCCCGTGGAGCTGTACTGGTCTCCCTCGTCGAGCCTCAGTTCACGGCGCACGACCTTGTCGCGCGTCTTCGTGTTGCCGGAGATGTTGATCCGGTCGATGGTCACCTTCTGCCCCTTCTCCATATCGAAGGTGATGTCGATGGTGTGGGTATCCGCGTTCAGCTTGGTGAGCGGCGACGCGTTGGCGAAGGCGTACCCCTTGTCGGCGTAGAGGTCGGTGAGGGCGAAGACGTCGGTGCGCAGGTCGGCGCGGCTGAAGAGCTGGCCGCTCTTCTCCTTGAGCTTTCCGGCGAGCACGCTCTCGTTCTCGAGGAGTTCCCCCTTGAAGGCGAGCTTGCCGAGGCGGTACTGCTCCCCCTCGGTGATGCCGATGCGGACCTTGAGGCCGGTGCGATCAGTCAGGAGTTCAACCTTAGGCTCGCCGACCTTCACGTTGACGTAGCCGTTGTTCATGTAGAGCTCGGTAAGGAGGTTGACGTCGTTTTTGAGCACCTCCTCCTTGTAAGTACCGGCCCCGGTGAGCCAGGAGAGGAACCACTTCTCGTCGGTCTCCATCGACTTTTTCAGCTTTTTGTCGGTGAAGGCGTGGTTGCCGTCGAACTCGATCTTCTGGATCAGGACCTTGTCCCCTTCCTTGATGCGGAAGATGACGTGGATATCGGTATCGGAGCGCACGCTGATGTCGCCGGAGACCTCGGCCAGGTAATAACCCTCGTCCGCGTACAGCTTCTTCACCTTCTTGACGCTCTTTTGCAGCGCCTTGGCGGAAAAGACCGAATTCGGCTTGATCTCGACGGCCTCGCGCACCTTGTCCGCGCTTATCTCCTTGGCCCCCTCGATCTTTATCTCACGGACGATCGGCTTCTCGGTCACGACGTATTCGAGGACGAGCGCCCCGTCCTTCACGTCGGTCTGCGCCTTCACGTCGGTGAAGTGCCCTAGCTTGAAGATGGCGCGGATGTCGGCATCCACCTTCTCGGGATCGAGGACGTCGCCTGCCTTGATCCGGACCGCCTGCATGACGGCGGCACTCTCGATGCGGTGGTTGCCGCTTATCCTGACCGCGGCTATCTTGTCGCTTGCCGGTTTCTCCTCGACGGGTTTTGCTGCGGCCTTCTCAGCCGCGCTCTTCCCCGTGGAGGTGGCGTCCGGTGCGGCCTTTCCGGCAACGGGCTGTTCGGCCAGGGCGTAGGATGCCCCGAAAAGCTGAACGACAAGCAGAGCTGATAACGATTTACGCAGCAAAGGGTCCCCCCGAAAAAGCCAAAAGAAAATATGCGGCTACAAAAGAGCCGTCGCCAAAAGGGCCTTACGCCGACTCGACGACCTTGCCGTCCACCATCCTGATGGTGCGGGCCATCCCCGCGGCCAACTGTTCGTTGTGCGTCACGATGACCAGGGCGATGCCTGTCTGCCGCTGGATCTCGTACAAAAGCGCGTGCACCTCTTCGCTGGTCTTCATGTCCAGGTTGCCGGTCGGCTCGTCGGCGAGGAGCAGCTTCGGCTCGCGCACCAGCGCCCGCGCGATGGCCACCCGCTGCTGTTCCCCCCCGGAGAGTTCCCCCGGCCGGTGCGTCACCCGGTGCGAGAGCCCGACGCCCTTTAAAAGCTCAAGGGCACGCCCTTCGGCGCGGGAGCGTCTCTCGCCTCCGATGAGAAGCGGCATCATCACGTTCTCCAGCGCCGAGAACTCCGGCAGGAGGTGATGAAACTGGAAGACGAAACCTATGGAGCGGTTGCGGAAGGCGGCAAGCGGCTGGTCCGAGAGGTTGAAGATCCTCTCCCCTTCGAAGAGCACTTCCCCGGAGGTGGGACGGTCGATGGTCCCCATCACGTGCAAAAGCGTGCTCTTGCCGGCGCCCGAGGGGCCGACGAGCGCGATGGTGTCGCCCGCCGCGACGTCGAGGTCGATCCCCTTCAGCACCTCGACCGTGGCGCCGTTGCCGCCGTAGGACTTGAAGAGTCCCCTTACCTCGAGGAGGTTACTCATAGCGCAGCGCCTCCGCGGGGGCCATGCGCGAGGCAGCCCAGGAAGGGTAGAGCGTCGCGGCGAAGGAGATGATCACGGCGGTCACGCTGATCAGCACGACGTCGGACGGGATCACCTGGGACGGGAAATGGTCCAGGTAGTAGATGTCCTTGCTGAAGAGCTCGAAGCCGGTCACCTTCTGGATCGCGCCGACGATCGGCTCCAGGTTGAGCGCGACCAAAAGCCCCCCCAGCACGCCGATGATGGTGCCCAAGACCCCGATGATGACCCCTTCGAAGACGAAGATGCGCATGATGCTCCGGCTGGTCGCCCCCATCGACTTAAGGATGGCGATGTCGCGCGTCTTCTCCATGACCACCATGAAGAGCGTCGAGGCGATGCCGAAGGCGGCCACGAGCACGATCAGGGTCAGGATGATGAACATGACGCTTTTCTCAGTCTTCAGCGCGAAGAGGATGTTCTTGTTCATCTGCATCCAGTCGCGGGCGTGGTACGGGGGACCGAGTTCCTTGTCGATCGCCTGGGCGAGCTCGCCCGTCTTGTACACGTCGCGCACCTTGAGCTGGATCCCGGTCACCACGTCGCCAAGCCCCAGGAACTGCTGGGCCTCTTTCAGCGAAACGTAGGCGAGCGTCGAGTCGTACTCGAACATGCCGGTGTTGAAGATGCCGGTGATGCGGAAGCGGTTCAGCTTGGGCATCATGCCGAGCGGGGTGATGTTGCCCATCGGAGAGATGACGTCCACCGTGTCGCCGAGGATGAGCCCCAGGTTCTTGGCGAGCTCCTTGCCGATCACCACCCCCGGCGTCTTGCCGACCTCCGAGTCGAGCGAGTCTAGGCTCCCCTCCACCATGGACTTGTGCAGGTTGGTAACCTTGGCGTCGGTCTGCACCTCGATGCCGCGCAGCACCACCCCGGAGACGGTCCTGCCGGTGGAGAGCATCACCTGGTTGTAGATGAACGGGGTGGCGGCGACCACGCCGTCCATCCCCTCGAGCTTCTTCACGACCTGCGGGTAGTCCTGCACCGCGCCGAGGCCGTTTAAGACCACGATGTGCGCGTTGGTCCCGAGGATCTTGTCCTTTAAGTCCTCCTCGAAGCCGGTCATTACCGCCAGCACGATGATGAGGGCCATGACGCCGAGCGCCACACCGGCGACGGAGATCAGGGTGATCAGCGAGATGAAGGTCGACTTGCGCTTCGCCTTCAGGTAGCGCAGCCCTATGAGGAGCTCGAAGGGCATTACTTGCCCTCTTTACGCAGTTGCGGGAAGAGGATGACGTCGCGGATCGACGGGGAATCGGTGAGCAGCATGACCAGGCGGTCGATGCCGATCCCCTCCCCCGCGGTCGGAGGCAGACCGTACTCCAGGGCGCGGATGTAGTCCTCGTCCATGTAGTGCGCCTCCTCGTCGCCTTTGTCCTTGGCGGCGACCTGGGCCAGGAAGCGCTCCTTCTGGTCGCGCGGGTCGTTCAGCTCGGAGAAGGCGTTGGCCATCTCGCGCCCGGCGCAGAAGAACTCGAAGCGGTCGACGTAGTCGGGGTCGTGGTCGTTCTTTCTGGAGAGGGGGGAGACCTCGGTCGGGTAGTTGGTGATGAAGGTCGGCTGGATCAGCTTGGTCTCGGCGACTTCCTCGAAGATCTCGGTGATGAGCTTGCCGTACCCGACGTCCTCGGGGAGTTCCAGGCCGATCTTCTGGGCGTAGGCGTAGGCAAGATCGCGGTCCTCGAGGCTCTTCGCGTCGATGTCGCCGTACTCGAGGATGGCTTCCTTCACGGTGAAGCGCTTCCAGGGGCGCTGGAAGCTGATCGGCTCGCCGCCGTAGGTGAAGTCCAGGGTACCTAGGAGTTCCTGGGTCACGTGGCACAAAAGTTCTTCGGTGAAGTTCATCAGGTCCTCGAAGGTGGCGTAGGCCTGGTAGAACTCCATCATGGTGAACTCGGGGTTGTGACGCACCGAGATCCCCTCGTTTCTGAAGTTGCGGTTGATCTCGAAGACGCGATCGAAGCCGCCGACCACCAGGCGCTTCAGGTAGAGCTCGGGGGCGATGCGCAGGAAGAGCTCCATGTCGAGCGCGTTATGGTGCGTGACGAACGGCTTCGCGGTGGCGCCGCCGGGGATCGGCTGCATCATCGGGGTCTCGACTTCGAGGAAGTCGTTCTTCGTCATGAACTCGCGGATGAGATGCACGATGCGGGAGCGCTTGTAAAACACCTCACGCACCTCGGGGGAGACGATCAGGTCGACGTAGCGCTGGCGGTAACGGGTTTCCACGTCGGTCAGGCCGTGGAACTTCTCGGGAAGCGGCAGCAGCGACTTGGTGAGCAGACGCACCGTGGAGACGGCCAGGGAGAGCTCGCCGGTCTTGGTGCGGAACGGGGTCCCGGTGGCGCCGATGATGTCGCCTATGTCGTAATTCTCGAACTCGGCGAAGAGCTCCTCGCCCAGGGTGTCCTTCTTCATGTAAAGCTGCATGCGTCCCTTGCGGTCCTGCACCTGCACGAAGGCCGCCTTGCCGAAGGAACGTCGCATGATGATGCGGCCGGCGACCACGAAGGTCTGCGGCTCCTCCTCGATGACCTCCTTGTCACCGTAGGCGGCGCGCACGTCGGCCGAGGTATGCTGAGGCTTGTAATCGTTCGGGTACGGGTTGATCCCCGCCTCCCACAATGCATCTACCTTACGTCTTCTCTGCAGCAGCAGTTCGCTCAACTCTTCCATGTTATCTGCAACCTTTCTTTACCGCTTTGGGCTGTGAAACAATCCGTCAAACTAAACTATTTGCGTCAATCAAGTCAAGGCTTAAAACCCCACGCGCGCGGGCGATTACCCCTACTTGAACTTCACCGTTACCGGTCTCTCGAAAAACGCCACGGTATCCTTCACCACGGGGTTGCCGAGCTGTCCGAGATCGTTGTTGCCCCAGCCGTACCAGACGCCGTTCACGAGGGCGAAGGAAGCGGTGCCGAACGCGGCGATGTCGGAAACGCCGGCGCTCCACTCGGGGTTGAGAGCGGTGTACACCGCGACCAGGCTGCTGGTGTCGGTGGTCGTGTTGTTACCGAGCTGGCCGTAGAAGTTCAGGCCCAGCCCCTGCACGAACCAGGAGCCGTCGTTGACGAGGGTGTCACGCGGCCCCATGAGGAGCAGCACGTGGTTGATACCGGTGACGATCTTCTTTATGACGAAGGTCTGCCCGTCCGTGACGGCGATGGTCGGGATGACCGTGACCGGCTCGGCGCTGAAGGCGCGCAGCGGGATCCGCGAGCCGAGCTCACCGGAGTCGTTGTAGCCCCATCCCCACAGGGTCTGGCTGGTGATGTTGTTCTGAGCGTCCCGCTGCACCTCGAGGGCGAGGCTCCCCCTGGAGAGCGCGGCGATCTGCTCGATCTTGCCGGTCGCCTCCGGGATGGTCACCTTTCTGGGGCGCGAACTGGTGCTCGAATAGGTGCTGAAGGCGAGCTGTCCCTTCGCGTTGCTCCCCCAGGCATACACGTCACCGTTGGAGAAAAGGGCCATGGAGTGGAGCCACCCCGCTATCACGTTGCTGGCAGTCAGCTGGGTCAGGTCCTCCCCGTCGTGCCCGGTGGAGAGCTGGGCCGGGGTCTTCGCCTCGCTGCTTGAGTCGTTGCCGACCTGACGATAGCCGTTGGAACCCCAACCGTAAAGCTTCCCTCCGGCGATGGCGAGGGAGTGGTACCCGCCCGCGGCGATGTCGGTCACCGCGTCGGAGAAGGTGACCGTCACCGGGGAACTGCTGTACGCGTCGGGGTAGCTCGTCGAAACGGTGGAGCTGCCCAACTGGCCGTAGAGGTTGTACCCCCAGGTATGGATCTCGTTGCTACCGTTCATGACCATGGTGTGCTCGGCACCCACGCCACCTTTGATCATGCCGGTCATCCCCGGCACCGGCGTGGCGCTCTCGCGCCGATCCAGGGTACCGTCCCCAATTTGCCCGAAACCGTTGTACCCCATGGTGAAGGTGGTGTGGTTTCTGAATATGAGGCTGTGCTCGTAGAAGATGGAGACCGTGGAAGGGATGGTGTCTTTGGTGGATGAGCCGCCGCAGCCGTAGATGGCGACAGAGAGAAGCCCGGCGCAGATAAAGAACCCGAAACGCCTGCTGATTTGCATGAGGGGACCCCTTGAGAGTTAGTACAATCCGGCGGATTTAACTATACATAAACTAGAATGTCAAGGACGGACTCCCGGCCGATCGCGGTTGACACGCCGCGGTCGTTGCATGTAATAATGGCCGCTTAACAAAAGCTACAAATGCTGACAAATCCATACGGAGGTGACGATAAAAATGGCGATCGACCCGAACAAGGTCATCTACTCCATGATCGGGGTAAGCAAGTTCTACGACAAGAAACCGGTGTTGAAGGACATCTACCTCTCCTACTTCTACGGCGCGAAGATCGGCGTGCTCGGTCTTAACGGCTCGGGCAAGAGCTCCCTTTTGAAGATCCTCGCCGGCGTGGACAAGGAGTTCAACGGCAAGACCATCCTCTCCCCGGGCTACACGGTAGGCTATTTAGCGCAGGAGCCGCAGCTCGACCCGACCAAGACGGTACGCCAGTGCGTCGAGGAAGGGGTGCAGGAAATCGTCGACCTGGTTAACGAATTCAACGAGATCAACATGAAATTCGGCGAGGAGATGAGCGACGCCGACATGGAGAAGCTCTGCGACCGTCAGGCGAAGGTGCAGGAGAAGCTCGACCACCTGGACGCCTGGGACCTGGACAGCCGCCTGGAGCTCGCCATGGACGCCCTGCGCTGCCCCCCGCCGGAAACCAACGTGGCGAACCTCTCCGGCGGTGAGAAGCGCCGCGTCGCCCTTTGCCGCCTGCTTTTGCAGAAGCCGGACATCCTGCTGCTGGACGAACCGACCAACCACCTGGACGCCGAAAGCGTCGCCTGGCTCGAGCAGCACCTGCAGCGCTACGCCGGCACCGTCATCGCGGTGACCCACGACCGTTACTTCTTAGACAACGTGGCGGGGTGGATCCTCGAGCTCGACCGCGGCCAGGGGATCCCGTGGCAGGGTAACTACTCTTCCTGGCTGGAGCAGAAGGAGAAGCGCCTGGCCCAGGAGGAGAAGAGCGAGAGCGAGCGCCAGAAGACTTTGAAGCGCGAGCTGGAGTGGATCAGGATGTCCCCGAAGGGACGTCACGCCAAAGGTAAGGCGCGCATCAACTCCTACGAGGACATGCTGAACACAGAGAGCGAGCAGCGTGCGAAGGACCTCGAGATCTTCATTCCGCCCGGGCCGCGTCTCGGCGGCGTGGTGGTCGAGGCCGAAAACGTCAGCAAGGGATACGGCGAGAAGCTCCTCATCGAGGGGATGGAGTTCCGCCTCCCGCCGGGCGGCATCGTCGGCGTCATCGGCCCCAACGGCGCCGGTAAGACCACCCTCTTCAGGATGATCACCGGGGAGGAGAAGCCGGACTCCGGCAGCTTCAAGACCGGTGAGACGGTGAAGCTCGCCTACGTGGACCAGAGCAGGGACGCGCTCGATCCGGACAAGACCATCTGGGAGGTGATCTCCGAGGGGCAGGAGCAGTTGCAGCTCGGCAAGCAGTTGGTGAACTCCCGCGCCTACGTGGCCCGCTTCAACTTCTCCGGCGCCGACCAGCAGAAGAAGGTGGGGATGCTTTCCGGCGGGGAAAGAAACCGCGTGCACCTGGCGAAGACGCTCAAAGACGGCGGCAACGTCATCCTTCTGGACGAACCGACCAACGACCTGGACGTGAACACGATGCGTGCGCTCGAGGAAGCGCTCGAGAACTTCGCCGGTTGCGCCGTGGTGATCTCCCACGACCGCTGGTTCCTGGACAGGATCGCCACCCACATCCTCGCCTTCGAGGGTGACAGCAAAGTGGTTTGGTTCGAGGGGAACTACTCCGAGTACGAGGAAGACCGCCATGCCCGCCTGGGAACCGCGGCCGACCAGCCGCACCGCATCAGGTACCGCCAGCTCACCAGGGCGTAAAGCGGGAAGAGCCGGTGCAAAGCAAAGAGGGGCGGCCATGATTGGCCGCCCCTCTCTTTTTTTGTCTGACCTGTCTGACCTGTCTGACTGGTCCGACTGGTCCGAACCGCCGAGCTAGCCGCGGCTACCCGCTCTTGCGCACCACGCCGTACACCACGTCGTAGGTGGCGGGTATTCCCTCTTCGCCGCCGAAGTGCTCGCGGTAGCTCCGCATCATGTCCAGCATGACCCGCCGTTCGGCAAGCCCCTTCCCGCTTGCCGGCGCGGTGCTCCCGGCGCCTATCTTCTTGAGCGAGCGCAGAAGCTCCGGCACGTCGGGATGCAGCTCCACCTCCAACTCGGAGCTCACGCGCGCGCCGCTGAACCCGGCGCGTTCGAGCGCCTCCAGCACCTCCGTGCAGGAAAAGAAACTGTGCGTGCGGTCTGACGCCCCCTGCAGCACGCTCCGGTAGGAGTCGCGCAGCTCGAAAAGGGTCCTCTCGCCGAAGAGTGCGAAACAGAAGACACCTCCGGGCGCCAGCACGCGGCGCGCCTCGGCGAAGGCCCGGTCGAGACAGGGAAGCCACTGGTACGTCGAGGTGGAAACGACGACGTCGAAGGACTCAGCCTCAAAGGGAAGCGCCTCGGCGTCGGCGGGCATCACCTGCACCCGCCGCCCGGCGAGATTACTCGCCGCCGTGGCACACATCCCGGGCGCAAGATCGACCCCAACCGCGTCCATCTCCGGGTAGAGCTCGGTCAGCCGCGCAAGCAGCCGCCCGGTCCCGGCGCCGATATCCAAAAGCCGCACCGGCGCAACCCGCTCCGCCTGCAAAAGCCCCACGACCTTCTCGATCACACGCCCCTGCACCACGGCGTGACTGTCGTAATCGGCGGCCTGCCGGTGAAACGAATCCCGCACCCTCTCTCTATCTATCTCTGCCGCCATAAACACCTTTCCGAATAAATCGAACTAACTACAGCCCCGCGATGAACTCCCTGAGCTGCTCATTGAAGCGCTCCGGCCTGCTCATAAAGGGGGCGTGGCCGCACCCCGGGTAGATCTCCACCCGCGCCGACGGGAGCCGCTCCCCCATGTAGCTCGATGCCGAGGCGGGACAAACGGTGTCGAGTTCGCCGTGCACGAGGAGGACGGGGCGGTCCACCTCGGGAAGTTGTTCCCGCAGGTCTGCGCTCGACAGGATGTCCAACGAACGTAGCGCCGCCTCGGGGTCCGGCGCACGTCCCCCCATAACGATCTCGTGGACGATGCGTTGGTACAGCGCGTGGTCCAGCTCCCCCTCGGCGAACATCCCCTTGAAGAAGTCCCCCATGGTCTTCTGGCGATCGCGCCGCAGCCTGAGCCCCATCCCCTTCACCTCAACCGGGGGCTTGCCGTGCGGGTAGTCATCGGTACTTGCGTACCTCGGGTTACCGCCGACCAGCACCATCCCGGCAAGGCGTTCCCTGAGCGCGGGGAAGGCATGCAGCGCCACCTGCGTCCCCATGGACCAGCCGACGAGGACCGCATCTGTGAGCGCGTGCCCCTCGAAAAAGGAGACGAGATCGGAGGCGTAGTCGTCCAGGGTGTAAGAGTCGGCCGGAGCCGACTGGCCGTGCCCGCGCAGGTCCACGAAGATGAGGCGCCCCGCGTCGGCAAGCTCACGCTGAAAACTCCAGGCCTTTCCGGACATGGCCCAGCCGTGCACAAATACCACCGGTCTTCCGGTACCTATTTCCTGAAAATGCATCATCACAAAAACCTCTAAAGCTCAACACAGAGGACACCGAGGTCCACAGAGGACACGGAGAAAAGCATGCTTTGGTTACTGCAAAGAATGAGCTCTCCTCTGTGCTCCGCTCTGGCTCTTCCTCTGTGACCTCTGTGCTCGAGCTTTTCTGATTTAAATCACGCTCAACTTCTTGCCCACGCGGGCTATGGTGTCGGCGGCAGCCTCGAGATCCGCGGCCTCATGGGTTGCCATGATCGTGCAGCGCAGGCGACAGCTTCCTGCCGGAACGGTCGGGGGGCGGATCCCCTGCAGGAAGATCCCCTCCTCGAGGAGTTCCTGGCTGAAGCGCATGGTGGTTTCGGCCGGACCGACGAAGATCGGGACGATCTGGGTCTCGCTCCCCATGGTGTCGAAGCCGGCTCCCGTCAGCCGCTCCTTGAACAGGGCGACGTTTGCCGCCAGCCGGTCTCGCAGCCTCTTACCTTCCGCGGAGTCGACCAGGTCGAGCGCCGCGATGGACGGGGCGAGCACCGCTGGGGGCATCGAGGTGGAGAAGATGAAGCTCCTCGCCTTGTTGACGAGGTAGTCGCAGATCGTTCCCGACGCCGCGGCATAGGCGCCGAAGCTCCCCAGCCCCTTTCCCAGCGTCCCCATGTGGATGTCGACATCGTCCATAACGCCCAAGAGTTCGGCGGTGCCGCGACCGGTGGCGCCAAGGACGCCGGTGCCGTGGGCGTCGTCGACCATGAGGAGCGCGTCGTAGCGCTTGGCGAGCCGTGCCATCTCCCTGAGCGGAGCGATATCGCCGTCCATGCTGAAGACGCCGTCGGTCACGATGAGGCGCCGGCCGCTTCCTCCCTTCTCCTTAAGCAGCCGCTCCAGAGCGGCGACGTCGCGGTGACCGAAGCGATGGAAGTTGGCACGGGAAAGGAGTGCGCCGTCCACGATGCTCGCGTGGTTCAGTTTGTCGGAGAAGATGGCGTCGCCGCGGCCGACCAGGGCCGAGATGATACCGGTGTTGGCCGCATAACCGGAGTTGAAGACGAGAGCCCGCTCAGTCCCTTTGAACCGGGCGATCCGCTCCTCGAGACGCGCGTGCAGCTCCATGGTGCCGGAGACCAGGCGCGATGCGCCGCTGCCTACCCCGAACGCCACCCCCATCACCGCCGCTCTGCGCAGCGCCGGGTGGTCGGCAAGCCCCAGGTAGTTGTTGGAGCAGAGCATGAGCACCCGCCTCCCTTCCAGCTCCACGTGGCTTCCCTGCGCGCCGCTGATCACCCTCATGCTGCGGTACAGCCCCTCTTCACGCAATTTTTCCAGTTCTTCTGCGAATGTCGGCACGGCCTCTCCTTTCCACTCAGGGTCAGAGTCGAGCCTCTGTTATTAGCACAGCGGCCGGAACACGTCAACCTGACAACCTGCACAGGTTGACAACTGCATGCGATTATCCAAAAATTTTGACGCACCCGGCGGGACTCGCACGCCGGGACGTTTGCACTCGGCATGACGATGTGCTACCTTCGCCGTCGGGCAAGCGATAGGTAAATGTGAAAGGGAAGAAGTGATGCGTGGACTCAAATATCTAGCGGGCTATTCCGAGCAGGTGACCTCAAAGGTGCAGCGGCTCCTCGATGCGAACGAACTCGGCGGCGTGCTCCTTTCCAAGTACCCCGCCCCGCACGGCTTCACCACGGACCGGTCGCTCTACGACTTCACCATGGGCATCAAGAACGAGTACCTTCGCAAGTCGCAGCCGCTCAGCAAGGTCGTCTATGACCCGAAGATCAGCGTGATCAACCACGCCCTCGGGCTCCACAGCTTCGTTTCACGGGTGCAGGGCGCGAAGCTCACGGCGAAAAACGAGATCAGGGTGGCGAGCATGTTCCGGGTCGCCCCGGTTGAGTTCCTGAGGATGATCGTCGTGCACGAGCTCGCCCACCTGAAGGAGAAGGAGCACAACAAGGCCTTCTACCAGCTCTGCGAGTACATGGAACCCGACTACCACCAGCTCGAGTTCGACACCAGGCTGTACCTGACCCACCTGGAAACAGCCGGGGCGCTCTACAAGGAAACTTCCCCCGCATAGCCCCCGCGTACCCCCCGCCGCCCTCTTCCTGACTTCCTCCCGCGCATTGACAACGGAAGCCCTCCCGCTAGCATTGAGCTGTCGCAAGATTGGAAATTTCCAACACGATTGTCCACGGAGGTAGCCATGTCATTTGCGCTCTACATCATCGGCTTCATCCTCATCATTTCCGGGGTCGCCTGGGCCCTGGTGACCGCCGGCATCGCCGTCTTCAAGATCGCCATCGTCTGCATCATACTCCTTGGCATCGGCATCCTGACCGGCGTGGTGCACACCCGTCCGAAGGACCCGCCGCGAGGACCGCTTGCCTGATCGGATGCGTCCTCGTGCCGCAAAAAAGAGACCCGCCGGGTACCCGACGGGTCTCTTTGCGTTTCCGGATCCAGCAGCCTCCTAGACTGCCAGCACCGTCGGCGGTACCGGCAGCACCTCCCTTTTCGGTCCCTCCACCTCCACCTGTCTGACAAAGGGCATGCCAAGGGTCTTCCCGAGGGTGAGCTGTGCCGGGTCCTGGAAGCCGGCAACGCCGATGGTCACCGAGTCCTGAAGGACGTTCAGCTTCAGCGTGCGATGCAGGTGATCCGGCCAGGAAAAGATGGTGCTCCAGTTGGAGTCGGTCTCCCCCCTCACGACGGAATGGTGGATGCCGTGCATCCTCGGGGTAACGATCAAGTGGCACAGGCGCCGCTCGACCCGGTGCGGGAGTCTCACGTTCGAGTGATGGAACAGAATCGCCATGAGGGTAAGGGTCTGCCACATGGCAAGGGCGAAGGGGGAGACGCCGATCAGGCGGACCTGGGCCGCCCGCCACGGTACGGACAGGAGCAGCTCGCCGAAGTGGAAGCGAAGCGCCGTGCTCGCGTCAAGATCGAGATCGACGTGGTGCGGCTTGTGGAAGCGCCAAAGGAGCGGGATCTTGTGGGTCAGCACATGCCAGATGAACAGCATGTAGTCGAGCAGGAGCACCGACAGCGCCACCTCGGCCCATGGGGGGAGACCGAGAAGCTTGACCGCGCCCAAGCCCTTTTTCTGCACATGGTGTGCGAGGGGAACCACCGCCGGCTTCTCGGCGAGGGCGACCGTGGCCGCCGCGATGAGGGCGAAGGCGGCGTTGCGCCCGTTTCTCCTCAGTTTGCCTTCCCGCTCCTTCCTGAGCGGACGCCTGAGCTCCATGACGGCGACGGTTGCCACGGTGCCGACGATCAGCACCGCGTTCAGCCATCTGGGAAGCTCCCGTCTCATCGGATCAACGGTCCTTGCCATACACGCCCCTCCTCCGCAACCTCTTTCAACGCTCTTTGCCCACCACACGATGCACCAGTTCAGCGACCAACGTCCATGCGATGTGATTTCCCATTTCCTTCACGCTGGGCTGCCACGGAACGCGGTTCAGCCCCGGCGACACGCCGAGCGCCGGCGCAATCACGCCGTCGCAGGCGAAGAAGAAGGGGAGCGCGAAGGGGAGACCGCCCCAGCGGGAAAGCACCGGGAACCTCCTCCGCAGCCCGCCATGGATCGCTCCCCACCCCAGCCCGTAGAGCACACCGAAGGCTGCCCTGGCGCACTCCTTCTCCTTCCTGTTCAGCTTGCGACCCGCAATCTTCGCGGCGAAGTGCGGCCCGGCCGCCTGGTGCGCCGGTGCCTCGCGCACAAGCCGGTCGCGCCTTTTCTGCCTCTCGCTCACCAGCCGGTCCAGGAGCCTGTCCGAGGCGCTCGCCGCCGCACCGGCGATCAAGCCGGCGGCCATCGCGATGATGACCGGATGTCGCTGCGTCATCGAGCCGGCATTTCCCGTTGCCATGACAGACCTCCTTGCGATCTCGCTGTTTTATTTCCAGCGCCCGGCAGGGGCACGCCCATTGTAACCACACCGGAGCGGCTGTCAATTTTGGGCGCCCCCCTTTCTTGCCGCATGGTTTCAACACCGCCTTCGGCTTGACCGCATGAGAGGGCGTTTTATAATTGGCTAGTTCAAAACGACCCCGCAGGCACGACACGCACAAGGAGGTTCCCATGCTCATCCGCACCCTTCAGGTGGTGGTTCATTGCGAGCACAAGACGCTGTGGGACATGCTGGTCGACCGGTTGCACCACCCGGAGCGCTACGCACTGGGGATCGCCGACGTCCGGCTCTCCGAGGAAGCACCGGATACCTTCATATCCGAGATGACGGTGCACGGCGATCCGGTGCGGGAGCGGGTGATTTTGCGCCCCTACGACGGGGAGATGCGCCATGAACTGCTGGAACACCCGCAGTTCACCGGGTTCATCGTCCGCAAGATCCTGAAATCGGCTCGACAGAGCCCGGTGGTGCCGCTCTACCTTGAGTACGACCTGGATCTCTTGCGCAAGTCCCTCAAGGTTCACGGGCTGGTGCGGGAGGAAGAGGAGATCATCACCGACCTGGAGACGGAGATGCAGAAGATACGTTCGCGGGCTGAGGAATTGGATGCAAGGGGGTGAGAGATGCGGGTAAAACTTTTTCTGCTGAGCATGGTTGCGGTGGGGATGCTGGCTGCGTCGGCCTTTGCGGCGTCGCCTGACTGGTTCAAGCTGGACGAAAACGAGGACTCGAGCTTCTTCTTCGACCGAAGCGGCGTGACCCCGCTGCGGGAAGGGGTCATCCAGGTGAGGACGCGGGTGGTGTACAGTGACCAAGGAAGAAAGGACGCCCTCAAGGTCCTCACCGAACTGCCGGACTCCACGCCGCTGTACGAGACCCTCTACAGCTACGAGGTCAACTGCACGGAGCGGGAGGGGCATCTCCTCGCTGCGACCCATCTCGACAAGAAGGGCGGCACGCTGAGAAGCACCGACCTCTCCGCCGTCACCCAATGGGAGTACCTCCCCCCCGATACCAGGATGGGGCTCGTCCTCGGACAGGCCTGCACCCGTTAGCCTTTACAGCTTCCGGTATTCCTGCCTGAGCACGAGGTCCAGGAGCACCAGGGCGGCCATTGCCTCGACGACGGGGACGGCGCGCGGCACGATGCACGGGTCGTGGCGCCCCTTCGCCTCGAGGACGGCCTCACTGCCGTCGAAGCGCGCCGTCTTCTGCGGCAGCGCCACCGTCGCCGGCGGCTTGAAGCCCACCCGGAAGTAGACCGGCTCCCCGTTGGAAATCCCTCCCTGCACGCCGCCAGAGTAGTTGCTCGAGGTCCCGAGCCTCCCCCCCTTGCTGACGAATGGATCGTTGTGGGCGCTCCCCAGCATGCGGCTGCCGCTGAAGCCCGAGCCGATCTCGAACCCCTTGGATGCGGGGATGGAGAGCATGGCGTGGGCCAAAAGGGCGTCCAGCTTGTCGAACACCGGCTCGCCGAGCCCGGCGGGGATGTTGCGGCAGACGCAGGAGACCATTCCCCCGACCGAGTCGTTTTTGTCGCGCACCTGGGCGATCAGGTCGGCCATCGCCTGCGCCATGGCGGGGTTGCCGCAGCGCACCGGGTGTGCGTCCACCTCTTTGCGGGTGATCGAGACCAAGTCGACCGGCCCGGCATCGATCGCCCCGACGGCGTCCACCCAGGCGACGATCTCGATCCCGTAACGTTCGAAGAGGTACTTCTCGGCGATGGCACCCGCCGCGACCCGGCCGATGGTTTCCCGTGCGGAGGAGCGTCCGCCGCCGCTCGAGGCACGCACGCCGTACTTCATCTGGTAGGTGTAGTCGGCATGGGAGGGGCGCGGCACCTCCGCCATCTCCTCGTAGTCCCCCGGGCGCTGGTCGCGGTTATGCACCATGAGTCCTATGGGGGTTCCGAGGGTGACGCCGAGCTCGACGCCGGAGAGGATGGTGACGATGTCCTCCTCCTCTCGGGGGGTACTGAGCTCGCTCTGCCCGGGACGGCGGCGGTCGAGTTGCGGCTGGATATCCGCCTCGGACAGTCGCATTCCGGCCGGTGCCCCGTCGATGACGGCGCCGACCGCCTTGCAGTGGCTCTCGCCGAAGGTGGAAACCTTGAAGATCGTTCCGAATACCGATGACATGTTCAGCTCCTTGTCCGGCTCGCCGTGCGGTTCTTAGCCACGACCACGACGAGGCTGCGGGGTGGAAGACGGTAACTCTCCCCCTCGACGAGCGGCAACTCTTCCCACGGGGCGATGTCGTCGGGGGAATCGAGCGAGGTGTCGATCCAGCGGTGCCATCTCCCTCCTGGAAGCTTCCTGGGCGAGGGGAGCATGAATGAGAGCGGCTCCCAGTAGGCGTTCACCATGTAATGGAACACGAGGCTCTTCGTGTTGCTGCGGACGGTGAGGGCGATGCTGTGCGACTCGTGGCTCCAGTCCGGCGTCCCTAAGCGGACGCCGTGCCACTCAAGGCGCGCTTGCCCCAGCAACTGGCTGAGCGACAGGACATCCGCCGACGCCTCGCTCTGCCTGAGGCGCGCCCGGATCAGTTCCTTAGTGAAGCGATGGATGTCGGCATGCTCCTCGACCTTGTTCCAGTCGAACCAGCCGATTTCGTTGTCCTGGCAGTAGGCGTTGTTGTTTCCAAGCTGGGTGCGCCGCGCCTCGTCACCCATCAGGATCATCGGCGTTCCGAGGGCGAGCAGGGTGACCGCGACGAAGTTCTTCACCTGGCGCTTACGCAGCGCCTCGATGGCCGGATTGTCCGTCGGCCCCTCCATCCCGCAGTTCCAGCTTTCGTTCGCGTCGGAGCCGTCACGGTTCCCTTCCCCGTTCGCCTCGTTGTGCTTTTTGTTGTACGAGACGAGGTCGTTCAGGGTGAAGCCGTCATGACAGGTGACGAAGTTGATGCTCTGTTCCGGCTCGCGCTCCTGGTGCCCATAAATATCCGGACTCGCCAGGATACGTGCCGCAAAGCGGGACACCATCCCCTCGTCCCCCTTCAGGAAGCGGCGCACGTCATCGCGGAACTCGCCGTTCCACTCCTTCCAGCTGTCCCCGATGAAGCTCCCCACTTGGTAGAGCCCACCCGCGTCCCACGCCTCGGCGATGAGCTTTATGCCGGCTAGCGCCGGATCGGACTCGATGTCCCAGAGGATGGGGGGATCCTTCAGCGGACGTCCCTGGCCGTCGCGGGAGAGGATGGAGGCGAGGTCGAAACGGAAGCCGTCGACGTGCATCTCTTTCACCCAGTAATGCAGGGAGTCGATGATGAGCCGGCGCACCACGTGGTGGTTCGCGTTCAGTGTGTTGCCGCAGCCGGTGTGGTTCAGGTAGCTGCCGTCGGGGGCGAGGGAGTAGTAGACGTCGTTGGCAAAGCCGCGGAAGCAGAAGGTGGGGCCGTTGTGGTCCCCTTCGGAGGTGTGGTTGTAGACCACGTCGAGGATCACCTCGATCCCCGCCTTGTGCAGCGCCTTCACCATGTCCCGGAACTCGTCCAGAGGACCGAGCGGTCCCTGCTTTGAGCTGTAGGCGGCGTGGGGCGCAAAGAAGGAGACCGGGCTGTAGCCCCAGTAGTTGCGAAGCCCAAGGGGAGCGTCTAGCGGGTCGAACTGGAACACCGGGAGCAGCTCCACCGCGGTGATGCCCAGCTCCTTCAGGTAGGGGATCTTCTCGATGAGCCCCGCGTAGGTGCCGCGCTTATCGTCTGAGACTCCCGAGGATGGGTGCCTGGTGAACCCTGCCACGTGCATCTCGTAGATGACGGTGCTGGAATAGGGGCGCTTGAGCGGCAGGTCCCCCTCCCAGTTGTAGCCGCGGGGGTCGGCCACCACGCTCTTCATGGCGCTCGCCGCGTTGTCGCCGGGGATGCACGCGTCCCCCCGGCAGTAGCCGTCCGGGACGGCAACGGCGCGGCCGTAAGGGTCGATGAGGACCTTGCCGGGATCGAAGCGGCGTCCGCGCTGTGGTTCGAAGGGACCGGCGACGCGGTAACCGTAGAGCTGCCCCGCGCCGATGCCCGGGACGAAGACGTGCCAGTAGTGGTAGGTGCGGTTGCGCTTTGGATCGAGAGTGATGACACGGGAAGGGACTGGGTCGTCGACGCGATCGAAGAGGAGCAGTTCGACGCCGCTGCAGTCCCTGGCAAAGACGCTGAAGTTCACCCCTCCGGGGGTGACAGTCGCGCCCAGTGGCGAGGTGTTTCCCTTGAGCTGCTCCGCGTTCTTCCTAACCGATCTTCCGCTCGAATTCGCCATGATAGCTTCCGCCTCGTTGAACCTGCTCTAGCTGGGAGGCTGTGAGACCCGCTTTTCCCCTGTCAGACTATAAAGCATTCTTTTTCCCAGTCAAACCGCGCCTGTTTGATACAGTCACGAAGACTACGGCAACGAGCGAGATGACTGCGCAGAGCCAGCCGATCCAGTCGCCGATAGCGCCGTAGACTGTTTTCCCCTCCAGAAGCGGCACCCGGTCCACAAGCACCTCCCTGGTCCAGACGCCGGTGCGGCTCGTGATGCGCCCGGCCGGGTCGACGAAGGCGGAGATTCCCGTGTTGGTGACCCGCACCAGGGAGCGTCTGTTTTCGATGGAACGGAAGCTCGCCAGGGCGAGGTGCTCCATCGGTTCGGTGGAGTTGCCGTACCAGGAGTCGTTGGTCAGGTTGAACATGACCGCCGGGGTCCGCCCCTCGCGCCCCCCGTGCATCAGCTTCCTGATATGGGTGGGGAAGATGTCCTCGTAACAGATGCTCACCGACAAGAGATGCGGTCCGAGTTTGAGCGGCTCAACGCTTTTCCCCGAGAAGAACTTGCTGCTGTACGGGGACCAGGAGTACAGGACCGGGAAGGCGTCCCCGAAGGGTATGTACTCGCCAAAGGGAACGAGTACGGTCTTGTCGTAGGTCCCGAGGATCTTGCCCGAGGCGTCGGCGAGAAGGGCGCTGTTGTAGAAGCGTGTCTCCCCCTCCCCGTTCAACTGGAGGCAGGCCCCGAAGAGCAGCGGTACGTTCAGGTCGCCGAGGGCCCAGGTCGGGATGGTTCCCTCGCGGGAGGAAAGCCCCAAGCTCAGCACCCCCTCCGGCCAGACCACGAGGTCGGCCTTCTTTGCCGCGAGCAGCGCCTTCGACATATCGCGGTGCTCCTGCTGTATCGCTCCGGCCGAGAGGTGGAGGTCGGCAGCGCCGCGGTTGGTCTGCACGAGCCCGACGGTGAGGTGCTGCGCCGCGGCGACCTTGCCTTCCACCTCGCGGATTCGGAACTCGCCGTAACCGACAACAAGGATCAGGATCCCCCCGAGTACCGCCGCCGCACGCCACGGCACCTCTTTACCTTCGAGCCGGCAGGCGAGGATACGGTAAAGCGTCGCGTTGATGTAGACCACGAGGAAGGAGACGCCGAGGACACCGGTGAAGTCGGCAATCTGGGTCAGGTGCGGGACCTTGTACTGGCTCGCGCCCAGGTAGTTGGGGAACACCTCGGGCCAGACCTTCTCGATGGCGGTCCAGAGTACCGGGGCGATCCATACCAGGTTGCGCTCCCGTCCGCGGGTTAGCAGGCTCATCCCCCAGGCCCAGACCGCCAGCACGACCCCGTTGGCCGCCGCCAAAAGAACGAGTCCTGCGACGCCGACCGCCAAAGGTGCACCGGCGAACTGCTGGAACATCTGGATGATCCAGTAGAAGCCGCCGCCGTGTCCCACGATGCCTGCGACCCAGCCAAGCAGGAAGGCGCGTCGCGGTTGCACGTCGCGTACGGCCCAGAGAAGTGGGAGGAGAAAGATCCACTCAAGGTAGAATTGGTCGAAGCCGGCGTAGCCCAGGAACATCAGGACGCCAGTAAGTATGGCCGCGCCCCAGGGAGCAAGGGGGTGGGAGTTGCTGGAAGTAGTCAAAACGACCTCTGTTTTTTGGTGATGGCGCCTCGCGCGCCCCCGCACGATACCACAACGGCATGACAACCACAATCCGGGAAGCCCGTGCGGCACCTCCTATCAAGAGCCCCGTCTCATTACTCCCAGGCTTCCCAGTCCTCCCATCATTCCCAGATTTTCAAAGTCACCCAAAAGAAAAAGGGCGCCCTCACAGGCGCCCTCTTCTCAGTAACGTTCCGGATAGTAATCCGGCGGCACCGAGTACACCCCCGGAGGTGGCGGAGGAACATAACTCCTCACGCGGCGCGTCTTGCGCACGCTCCCCGGAATCTGGTTCCCCTTGGCGTACATGCACTGCACATAGGTGTTGTCGTAGCGCCGCTGCGCCTCGTATCCGTAGACCCGCCCCGACTCGGAGCCGCTTGCCGCGCCGAATAGAAGGCCGGTGCCGCCGCCGATGGCCGCACCCGCCCCAGCATTGCCGCTCGCCGCACCAAGAGCCGCCCCGACCCCGGCACCGATGGCGGTCCCCACCACGGCGCTCGTTGCGGTATTCTGGTTCGCCGTATCCTGCGGGCTCATGCCGAGTTGCTGCTCGGCATACCTGCGGCAGACGGCATCCTCAGCCATGAACTGCTCGAAGGTCTTCCCGGGCGCGGGGAGCACGCGGACGCTCGGTCCCGTCGGCATGGTGACGCACCCCCCCAGAACCAGCAAGGCAAGCAGCGAGCAAACGTTGGTCAAAGTCCTTGTCATGATCATTCCTCCTTGTCTTCCTGTTCCTGGCTGGGCGGCGTCGTGTCCGGCACCACTTTCAACCACCCTCCGGGGCAGCGCTCCACGTAGGGATAGTACCCCTGCGGTTTGCGGCAGTAGTACCAGTACTGCCCGCCCTCTTGCTCCTGCTGGGTGTCGGGGGAGATGTACTCCTGCGGCTCCTGCGGCACGACCACGGTCGGTGGGGAGTAATAGTACGGATAGGCTGGGTAGTTGTAATAGTACGGGTAGAAGAAGGGATCATAGTATCCCCAACCCGGTCCTATCCAGACACTCCCCGAGAAGTGAGAGTCATGCCTCGGCCCCACGTACCGCGTATAGCTCCCACGGCCGCCATAGGTAACTGATCCGCCGGAGCGCCCTACCGAGCGAGCGACAGGCCTGTCACCTCGTCCGCCGGAATCAGCATGACTGGTCACGACGGTAGAAGTTATTGACGCTGCGACAAGAAACAGTGGAAGAAGCAGGGTGCAAATACGGTGGTTCCTCATGACGTGCCCTCCTTTTTCGTGGGCTTTTATGACCAACTCATTGTACAACGCGGCCACTATATCTGCAAAAACTAAGAAAGGAACCATGGCACACGGCAACAGATCCTATCGGCGCGACATGAAAAGGCACCGCGTCCTTCACTCTGCCTGTCTTCCCTGATGGCGCCTAAGTCCTCAGTACGGTTTGACTTCCCCAGCGACCGTGGAAAAATTAGCGGGTTCCAACATCCCCCCCCCAAAAAAAAAGGAGCCTGGTATGAGAAAAGACGCCACCGTTGTATCGTCACTGTTTATTGCAGCCGCTCTCATCCTCCCCGCCGTCAACTCTTGGACCGCGGAGGGGCAGCCTTCCCGCAAGGCGCCGCCGGACGCGGTGATGGAAGCCCAGATGCCGAGGGATGTGCCGGCTACTCGCCCTGAACAGCAAAGAGGGAGCCACGACCAGTCCGACGTCTTCCATGCGACCAAGGCGGAGCCTTCCTCCACTGCGTTCAAGAACCAACCGGACGAAGGAAAGATCCTCGGGTTCGACTTCTACCGCGATCCGCTGGACGCGAAAAAACCGATGATGACCTTCCAGGAGGTTTATCAGAAGGATGCCGGTGAAAAGCCCAAGGTAATGGAGACGCAGAGGCGGCTTCTGGAGTCGCGCTACGACCTGCGGCCGCGGCTTGCGCCCGATGTGAAGATGTCGCGCGGCAAGCCGATCGCCGTCGGGCCGACGGCGCGGCTGGCAAAGGGAACGACCTGGGAGAGCTTGGCCGCGATGAACCCGGCAGATATGAGGTCGAAGAACCTCTTCCCCTATCCGCCGCTGCCCCATCCCAAGCAGGTTAACGGCGGGCAGGTCTTCCCGCAGATCCAGATCGACATGTTCCCGAGGCTGCAGCGCTTCGACGTCGACTTCGATCTCCCCGACGCCTTTCTTCCCGAGTTTCCACCCGCGATATTCCTGCAGAACCGGCCGGAACTGGGCGACGTCTCGCGCGGCGAGGTGGTCTCCATCAACAACTACTACCGTCTCTTCAAGGACCTCCTCACCCCGGTGCAGCTCGACGGCCTTCGCATGCTGGTCACCCCCTTCCCCCAGGAGGAATTCAACCCGACCGACGACCGCAAGTCGCCACAGCCGAGCCTCGGGGTCGCCTGCCTCGACTGCCACGTGAACGGCCACACCACGGCACAGTTTCACCTAAGCCCCGACATCCGGCCTCAGGAGCGGCGTTTCCGCCTCGACACGGTGAGCCTCAGGGGGCTTTTCAACCAGCAGGTCCACTCCTCCAAGCGCAGCCTCCGTTCGGTGGAAGACTTCTCCGAGTTCGAGCAGCGCACCGCCTACTTTAACGGTGACGAGATCCACGCCGCCAAGAAGGGGATGAACATCATCAGCCGGGTGCAGGTGTCGCACATGGCACAGATGCAGAACATGTTCGACGTCCCCCCCGCCCCGAAACTCGACCCAGCAGGCTTCCTCTACCCAGCCCAAGCGACCCAGTCGGAAATGGCAGGCCAGCAGGTCTTCTTCGGCAAGGGGAGGTGCGGCGTCTGCCATCCCGCTCCGTTCTACCTCGATCACATGATGCATGATCTGCAGCTTGATCGCTTCACCAGGGAGCCCGGCGACGGCCCCATCAAGACCTTCACCCTGCGAGGCATCAAGGAGAGCCCCCCCTACATGCACGACGGCCGCTGCCTCACCCTTGAGGACACGGTGAAGTTTTTCGACCTGGTGCTTGGTTTGCGACTCACCCAGCAGGAGCAAAACGACTTAGTTGCCTTCCTCAGGGTGCTCTAGCCTTTAAAGAGGAACGGCCGCTCCCAGTATCACACCCAAGGCCCCACTTGTCTTGAAGGGGACAGGCACCTGATCCCCCTTGAAACAGGTGGGGCCTTTTTCGGAGGCATCATGAAAAGACGCGCCAGCGGCGTGCTCTGTCACGTCACCTCACTCCCTTCCCCCTTCGGCATCGGCGACTTCGGTCCCGGTGCCTACCGTTTCGCCGAATTTCTCCACGAGGCAAAGCAGAGTTACTGGCAGGTGCTGCCGCTCAACCCGACCAACGAGAGGTTCCTCGATTCGCCCTTCATCAGCGTCTCTTCCTGCGCCGGCAACACGGCCCTCATCAGTCCGCAACTCCTGGTCGCCGACGGGCTCCTGACCCAGGCGGAGGTGGAAGACCATCCCCCCTTCGACGCGCTGCGCGTCGACTACCAGGCGGTCTCGCGCTTCAAGAACCACCTCTTCCTGCGTGCGCACCACCGCTTCAAAGAGGAGCAGGCGGCAGACCAGGAGTACGCCTCGTTCTGCCGC
Organism: Geomonas ferrireducens; assembly: GCF_004917065.1. NCBI lineage: Bacteria > Pseudomonadati > Thermodesulfobacteriota > Desulfuromonadia > Geobacterales > Geobacteraceae > Geomonas > Geomonas ferrireducens. The sequence goes on along the minus strand of NZ_SSYA01000004.1, from coordinate 12,359 downwards.
GACAATGCACAATGGCTCGACGACCACGCACTGCACAACGCGATGACCGCGCGCCTGAACGGCCTTCCCCTCGCCGAGTGGCCCGAGGCGTTGAGGCGCCGCACAAGCGACGAGGTGCGGCAGATGAGCGACGAACTCTCGGACTCCGTGGAGCGGGAGAAGTTCCTGCAGTACGTCGTCAACCGCCAGTGGCAAGCCCTGAAGCAGCACTGCAACGACAAGGGGATCAGCGTGATCGGCGACTTCCCCATGTTCATGAGCTACGACGCCGCCGATATCTGGGTACACCCGGAGTTTTTCAAGGTGGACGAGAACAAGAGGCCGTACGTACAGGCGGGGAGCCCGCCCGACAACTTCAGCGAGAAGGGACAGCTCTTCGACTGCGCCGCCTATAACTGGGACGCCCTGCGGGAAAACGGGTTCTACTGGTGGGTTGCCCGTTTTCACCACCTGTTCAGACGCTTCGACGTGGTGCGCATCGACCACTTCCGCGGGCTCATATCGTACTGGGAAGTCCCGGCGAGTGCTGAGGACGCACTTAAGGGGAGCTGGCAGCCGGTCCCCTCCGACGAGTTCCTCTACACCATGGTGCGGTACTTCCCCACCTTCCCGGTCATCGCAGAGGATCTCGGCGTCATCACCGCCGAGGTGCGGGAGAAGATGGCGCAGTTCGGCATACCGGGGATGAAGGTGCTCGTTGTCGCATTCCAGGATGACGCCAAGATCTACCTCCCCCACAACCACCCGGAAAATAGCGTCGCCTACACCGGGACGCACGACACCAACACGGCGCGGGGGTGGTTTGAGGAGGCAGGGGAGGATGAGAAAAAGCGCCTGTCCGATTACCTAGGTCGCGACCATGTGGACGAGGCGGGCTGGGAACTGATCAGGCTCGCACAGATGTCGGTCGCGCGCACCGCGATGATCCAGCTGCAGGATCTCGTCGGCGGCGGGGCCGACACCAGGATGAACACACCGGGGGGAAGCGAAGGCAACTGGCAGTGGCGCCTTTCCCCATCGGTCGATCTCACCGGGGCGGCGCACCGCCTGGCGGAGATGACGCTGCGCTACGACAGGGCACGCTGAACAAAAAAAGGGGCTTCGCCTTGCGGCAGAGCCCCTCTCCTTTTCCCCTTTTGCAACACCGACTACTTCTTCGCGGCGCCCACCTTCTGCGCCATATCCTTCGCGTGCTGCAGGTGCTGCTCCAGGGTCGGCAGGGTCTTGTCGATCCACGCCTTGATCTCGGGGTCCTTCACCTTCTTGCTCGCCTTTTTGAAGTCCTCGACGTCCTTCTTGTGGTCCTTCACCATCGCTTCCGCGTACTTCTTGTCGAACTCGTCGGCCGAGGTTTTCTGAAACTTCTCGACCATCGCCTTGTGCTTCAGCTCCATCTTCGCGGGAATTTTGTACTTGTTGCCCACCGCCGTCTTCAGCTCGTCGTTCGCCTTGCCGTGATCGGTCACCATGAGCTGGGCGAAATCCTTCACTTCCTGTGACTTTGCCTTTTCCTTAGCCAACTGTCCCAGTTCGACCTCCATCATGCCGCCGCTCGCCGCCTTCTTGACGAAGGACTTCTCGGACATGGTCAGCTTGTCAGCCGCCAGTGCCGGAAGAAGCATGCTGCAGAATGCGAACAGGGAAACCACCGCCATCCATACCAATCTCCTTTTCATGTTGCCTCCTTTTGTGGCCGAAGCCATGGGGTTCGTCAGATTAGCAAAATCTAACCGTGAAAAGGTATCCGGCTTTGGCTTCTTGTCAACCGGTCCGGCACCTTCGCCCGGTTCGCGAAGGACAATAAAAAAGCGCCCCATGGGGGCGCTTCAGGCGATGACTCGGTAACGGCGGGTCCGGGGGACGCAAGATGCTACTGGTACAGCAGTTGTTCCTCGGTGTAGTAGGTCCGCTTGGACTGGACGTTCTCCTTGATGATCCTGGCACCGGTGGGGGAGGTCTTAAGCTCGGGGCGGTGCACCTTCAGAAACTCGCGATATTCACCGGAAACCATGTCCGGGTGGCGCTTTCTCAACTCCGCGATGGCGTCGTTCAAGACCGCAGGAATCGCCCCGGCGAGGGCCCGTACTGCCTCCGGGGGAAGCTTGCCAGCGGGGGATTTCGGGGAGATGCGCGCGGCCCAGAGGATCTCGTCGGCATAGGCGTTACCGATGCCCCCGATCAGCGCCTGGTCGAGAAGCAAAGGCTTGATCATGGTGCGGGGCTTCCTGGCGCACAACCGCTGCAACTCCTCCTCGGTGAGCTCCAGCGCGTCAGGCGCTTCCTTCTCGGCGCCGGGGTTCAGGGTGACGCTCGCCCATCCCTTCTCGTCGGCCACGGCGAGGGCAGTACTGTCGGCAAAGAGCAGGGTGAGCACCGGGTAGCGGACCTCCTGCACTGCGGAGGAACCGGCAAGGGCGAACCCGCCGGTAAGCATCAGGTGGATTTTCAGCGTGTTGCCGTTGCCAAGCCGAAAGGTCACCTGTTTGCCGGTGCGCTCCACAGCGGTCACCTCGGCACCCGCGACGGCGGCGGCAAGCTCCTCGGCTGCGACGTTGAGGCGTCCCCTCCCGTGGTACTCGCCTTTCTCGATCCTCTTCCCCACGAGGGCCTTCCCTAGGTTTTCGGCATAGACGGTAAGATCAGGAAGCTCAGGCATGGCTCCTCCTCGTGCCGCAGGCGGCGCTTTGATGTGCTTGCAGCGTAGTCGATGATATCCCGGGTGTCAAAGCGACGCGTGGCTAATCGGCGGCAGCCCCTTCGGCCGCGCAACCGATGCCGGAGTAGCGCTCACGCAGGCGCTTCACCCCAAGGGGAAGCACTACCGCGGCGAAGATGAGGGCGCAACCTGTCCATTCCTCGGCGGTAAGCCTCTCCCCCAGAAGGAGCGTCCCCCCCAGCATGCTCCAGACCGGGTCCATCGTGTAGATGAGCCCCGCCTTTGTGGGGGTCGTGTAACGCTGATAGGCGTTTTGCAGGGTGAAGCAGACCACGGTGGGGAAGACGGCGCAGTACACGAGCGCACCCACCGAGACCCAGGTCACCGTGAAGGGAGGGGACGGGAGGACGACGTTCAGCACGCCCCCGACCGCAGCCACGGTCGCGAACTGGATCAGGCTCAAAAGGTAGACGTCCTCCGCGCCGACCAGCCTGGAAACGGCGATGATCTGCAGCGCGATGAAGAGGGCGCACAGGGTGGAGAGGAGGTCCCCCTGGTTGAAACCGTCCACGCCCCCCTTGGCGAGGAGCCAGAGACCGGCCAGGGCGAGGAAGAGCCCACCCGCGCTCCAGCGATCCAGGCGCTCACGCCAGAAGACGAAGCACAGAAGCGGAATGAGCAGCACGAACAGGTTGTTCAGAAACCCCGCCCGGGACACGCTGGTGCCGCTCACCCCGAGGACAAAGGAGAGATTCGTCGCCGCGAGCGGCAGACCGACCAGAACCCCGGTCTTCAAGGTGCCACGGTTAAGCTTTTTCAGGCGCGGCAGGCAGAGCACCGCCATGATGAGCGTAGCCAGCGCGAACCTGTAGAAGAAGAAATCAAGCGGCGGAATCTCGCGAAAGCCGATCTTGTTGAAGATGAAACTGCCACCCCAGAACACGGTGGTCAGTATCAGCCAAAAGGTCGCTCTGGCAGAGCGCGGGTCATCTTGTGTCGTCGTATGCATCCGCATATTAAAGACAGGGGCAGGTCCATATGTCAACAGATGTTGTGAGACAATTCCTACCCCGTCGTGACGCTCTTACTGGAGGCTCTCTTTTAAACCCACCCGGTGCTAAAGAATTTTCGAGCTGGACCGATACGTGGGGCAGACACCATAAGAACTGGTGCCTGCGCAGAGGAGGATCTATTTTGGCAGTGGTTCACATCGACAACCTCGCACCGGGCATGGTCCTCAGCCGCAACGTCTGTGACCGCAGCGGACGGCTCCTCTTGCCGTCCGGTGCCGAGCTCACCGACAAGCATTTCTCCATCTTCCGCATGTGGGGCGTCCTCGAAGTCGAAATCGTCGGGGAGACCATCGCGGAGGACCCGGAAGCCCCCCCCTCCCCCAGCACGGAGATAGATCCGGAGCTCCTCGCCGAGGCGCGTGCCGAGGTGGAGCGGCTTTTCGTCTACAACGACCCCGACCATCCCGCGATAAAGGAGCTGATGCGCATCTGCACCGAGAGGAGGGCGACTCGTGCTGCGTAAACCCCAACTCTCCGTCGAGCACATGGTTGAGGATGTCTCCACCATACATTCGCTCCCGCTTTTCTACTCTCAGCTTTCCGAGGCGATCGACCACCCCAGAAGCTCCATAGGGGACATCGCCAAGATCATCTCGGAGGACCAGGGGCTCACCGCGAGGATACTCAAACTCGCCAACAGCCCCCTCTTCGGCTACTTCTCAAAGATCGACACCATCACCCAGGCGGTCACCATCATAGGCGTCCTGCAGGTGCGCGACCTGGCCCTCGCCCTTTCCGTCATGGACGTCTTCAAGGGGATACCGGAGGACCTGGTCAACATGGAGCAGTTCTGGAAGCACAGCATCGCTACCGGCCTGGCAGCCAGGACGCTCGCCACCAGCCAGCGGGAGGCGAACCTGGAGCGCTTCTTCGTCGCGGGAATCCTGCACGACGTGGGAAGGCTCGTCATGTACGTGAGGGTCCCGGAGATCTGCCTCGAACTCCTCGAGGAGTGCCGGAGTAGCGGCATGATCCTGCACTGCGCCGAACGTGAGCGCTTCGGCTTCGACCACGCGGATGTCGGCGGAGCCCTCTTGAAGCGCTGGAAGATCCCGCCGCGCGTGGCCGAGCCGGTGGGGACGCATCACAACTGCAGCAAAGCGGACCAGTACCCCCGTGAGGCCTCCATACTGCATTTTGCCGACATCATCGCCCACGCCATGCAGATCGGCAACAGCGGCGAGATCTTCGTGCCGCAGTTGGACCACGCAGTCTGGGAGCGGCTGCAGATCTCCTGCTATTTCCTCCCGACGCTTATCAAGCAGGTGGACACGACCTACGAGCAGACGGTCTCGGTCCTTTTCGGGGGTGAAGATGGCGCCCGATGACCCCAGGGATCTCCAGATCAGAAATCTCCAGGAGCGCGTGAGCTTCCTCGAAGAGACGAACCTGAACTACGTCCGCACCCTCGACGTCCTCACCGCCTGCAGTGATCTGCAGTCAGACATCTACCGGGTGAAGGAGTCTTCCTTCGTGATCAGGGCCGTCTTCGGGCAGTTGAAGCGCCTGATTCCCTTCGCCACCCTCTCCATGTTCGGCATCGACGACGATTCCTCCTTCGACCTCACGGTTTGTGAACCGGAACGGTCCGGAGCGGCGATAAGGAAGGAAGTCGAGGCACGTGTCCAGGACGGCACCTTCGCGTGGGCCCTGAACCAGAACCATCCGGTGGTGGTCCCCACCGTCTCCGGGACCGACACCCTCGTCTTGCACGTACTTGCCACCAACAGCCGCATCAGGGGGATGTTCGCCGGCATCATGCGGGGAAGCCACCTGAGCGCCGAGGTCTCGACCTTAAACGCCCTGAGCAGCATCCTGATCAACACCGCCTATGCGGTGGAGAACTCTGAGCTTTACGAAATGCTCCAGGAGCACATGCAGAACCTGGAGCTCAAGGTGCAGCAGCGGACCACCGAGCTTGAGCACGCCCTGGTACGCGCCGAGGCAGCCACCGCCGCCAAGAGCGTCTTTCTTGCCAACATGAGCCACGAGATCAGGACGCCCATGAACGGTGTCATCGGTCTGGCGAGGCTCCTCATGGAAACCCCGCTCGACAAGGTGCAGCGCAACTATCTCGAGTCGCTTTCCGACTGTGCCGAAAGCCTTCTCACCATCATCAACGAAATCCTCGACATCTCCAAGGTGGAGGCAGGGATGATCACCCTCGAGACGATCGTCTTCGACCTGCACCGTTTCCTCGACCGCTGCCTCCAACCGTTCATGCTGCGCGGGCAGGAAAAGGGGGTGCAGGTGCTTCTCGACGCGAGCCCCGACCTGCCGCAGTTCGTGGCCGGCGACTCGGTGAGGATAGGGCAGGTGCTAGGCAACCTGGTAGGTAACGCGCTCAAGTTCACCCACAAAGGGTCGATCACCGTGAAGTGCCTGCTCATGGGCACGAACGACGGCGAGGTCCAGCTCAAGTTCGCCGTTGCCGATACCGGTATCGGCATCGCCCCGCACGCCCTGGACGTCATCTTCGAGAAGTTCTCCCAGGCCGACAGCTCNAGGATAGGGCAGGTGCTAGGCAACCTGGTAGGTAACGCGCTCAAGTTCACCCACAAAGGGTCGATCACCGTGAAGTGCCTGCTCATGGGCACGAACGACGGCGAGGTCCAGCTCAAGTTCGCCGTTGCCGATACCGGTATCGGCATCGCCCCGCACGCCCTGGACGTCATCTTCGAGAAGTTCTCCCAGGCCGACAGCTCGACCACCCGTCTCTACGGTGGGACCGGACTCGGGCTTTCCATCAGCAGGAGCCTCGTGGAACTGATGGGGGGCCAGATCGTCGTCGAGAGCCGCCTCGGGGAGGGAAGCGTCTTCAGCTTCACCCTGAAGAGCAGGCTTCCCCAGCCCGGTGAGTTCCCCACCGTCGATGAAGGCGATGAACAGCCGGTACAGGCGGCACGGCCGCTGCGCATCCTGCTGGTCGACGATGTCCCCATCAACCAGCTCATATCGCTCAAGCTGATCGGCAAGACGGGCAACCACCAGGTGGACTGCGCCGAGAACGGCAAGGAAGCGCTGGAAAAGTGGGAACAGGGGGAGTACGACCTCATCTTCATGGACGTACAGATGCCGGTGATGGACGGCCTGGAGGCGACGAGGACCATACGCGAACGGGAACACGGCACGGGGCGACGGATTCATATTTGCGCCATGACTGCCAACGCCATGAAGGAAGACGTCGCCGTCTGCCGGGAGGCCGGCATGGACAGCCACATTTCCAAGCCGGTCCGGGAACGGGACCTGAAATCGGTGATCCGTAAAATCACGTCGGAGGTGACCCCGGAGGGTCCCGCAGCCCCCCCTACTGCCGGGGAGGCGAAAGCCCCGCCTCCTGCCAAAGCGCCCCTTGATTTTGACGTCGAAGATCTGCTCGAGCGCCTGGGCGGCGACCAGGAGATGGTGGGTGTTTTCGTCGACAAGTTCGTGAGTGCCGTATCGGAGCACCTGCGTCTGCTCGGCGAAGCTTTGCAAAATGGCGACTACGAAACCTGCTATTTCAAGTCCCACACCATCGCCGGAACGGCCGGCAACATGGGCGCGGTGCGCATGCGAAACCTGGCTGCGGAGATGGAAACCCTTGCCAAAGCGCAGCAGCTAGGGCCACTCCCCGGACTGTACCGCCAGTTGCAGGAGGCGTACGCGGCTTTCGTGACGGTTGCCTGCGGCAGCGATGCTGCAGCAACAAAAATGGAGGCTTGAACCGCAGCCTCCATTTTTCGCCCGATTGTTGATGCATGAGATAACCGTCAAGCCCCTCCCCGCGTCAGGACCTCCATGGTGCTTATCGCATCTTTAAGCTGGAACTCCAGGCTCCTCAACTCCTCATTCGTGTACACGCTGTTGCCTTTACTGATCTCACGGTGCAGCCGCTCGATTCTCTGCTGCAGTGAGTCTACACTGTCTTTGCATGTCTGAGCGACCAGCAGGCACTGGTCTTTGCTCGTGTTGCTGTCAGGGCTTATCCCCATCCCGGTGTCGGCTGCCAGTACGGAAATCACTGACATGAGAGAGACAGTCGTAACGACAGCAAATGTTCTCGCAAGTCGTTTCATGACAAACCTCCTTTTCTTTTCAACTCCATATTAAGAGTATAGAAGAGACCCCTCAAGCTTTGCAACTAAAAATCATTATCAATAAGTTTCTGATTTTCGCAACTGATTACGGCAGCTTCATAGCCCTCATCCTTTACCCTGTGACAGTGGGCCTCGTCCCCGTCTCTGCTCCCTCTCCGACCACAAAGTGTATACAATTTTTGTCATACATTTTCTAAAGATTCTCGACAGTAAGCCGATAGAGCTTCAAAAGCGTAATGGTTTTAACAACACCCATTTGCAACAAGAGGTCTTACCAATGAACATCAGCAAAAAGATCTTCATCGCTAACGTAGCCATCGTCCTCATCGCTACCATAACGACGTCGGCCATCACCCTGTATGTAATCAAGAAAGAGATAACCCGGCAAGTCACCGTCGGGCTTACCTCTCGCACGAAAGCGTTCAAGGAACTAGTCGCGCCCAACGGCGCATCGTTCACCCTTGCCGACGGGAAGCTGCAGGCAAACGGCGTGGTCCTCGACGGCCGCAACGATGTGACCGACAAAATGAAGGAAATCTTCGGCGGTGAAGCCACCATTTTTCGGGGAGACACGCGGGTTGCTACCACGATAAAGAAGGACGACGGCACTCGCGCTGTCGGTACGAACCTCCAGGGCCCCGCCCGTGATGCTGTCATCGACCGTGCCTCCAGCTATCTAGGGGAGGCGAAGATCCTCGGGACACCGCACTTCGCCTCATACCTTCCGCTGCAGGACGGCAACGGCAAAGTGATCGGTGCGCTGTTCGTGGGTGAGAAAAAATCGCAGTTCCTCGCCGTCTTCGACCAGCTCAAATACCTTAGTTTCGCGATCTCCGCGTTACTCGCCGGTCTTCTTGCCCTGGTCGCCTACCTGGTCATGCACCGCGCCCTAGAGCCGATGCGGGCACTGATCGCAACCCTCAAGGACGTGGCCGAGGGGGATGGCAATCTCACCCACCGCCTTGCGGAATCGAACGACGAAGTTGGTACGGCGAGCCGCTACTTCAACAGGTTCATCGAACAGGTCCATGCCATCGTCGAGTCGGTGGCCGATAATGCCAACGCGGTCGCCAACGCGAGTTCGGAACTGCACGGCAGCACCCAGAAACTCGCACAGACCTCGGATGACGTCGCCGGGCAGACCGAAACGGTCTCTACAGCCGGTGAAGAAATGGCCGCAACATCGGCCGATATATCGCAGAACTGCCTCCAGGCTGTCGAGAGCGCCCAGCGCGCATGCGATCTGGCCACGATCGGTGCGGCCGATGTTGAGCGCAGCATTCGCGGCATGCAGCTGATCAATGAAAAGGTCCATCTCACCTCGGAGAGTGTCAGTTCCCTTGGCGCCAAATCCGAGCAGATCGGTGACATCATCAGCACCATCCAGGACATCGCGGACCAGACCAACCTGCTGGCGCTCAATGCAGCGATAGAGGCCGCGCGGGCAGGAGAACAGGGACGCGGTTTCGCCGTGGTGGCCGACGAAGTACGCCGACTCGCCGAGCGAACCACCAATGCGACGAAGCAGATCGAGGTAAACATCCGCTCCATTCAGGAAGAGACCACTAGGGCGGTGCAGGTGATGCAGGAGAGTGCGACCGAGGCGGCCAGGGGTGCCGAAGATTCGGTCAAATCGGGCCAAAGCCTTGAAGAGATTCAAAGGCAGATCAACGAGGTGACCCAGCAGATCGGCCAGATCGCCACCGCGGCCGAGGAGCAGAGCGCGACCAGCCGGGAAATCAGCAACAACGTGCACCAGATCACCGGCATCATACAGGGGGCTGCCCGTGCAAACCGCGAATCGATGGCCACGGCAAACCAGCTCAACAACCTGTCGGAGAACCTGAAGGGACAGATCAGGAAATTCAGGTTCTAGCAGTAGTGAAGTAGGCACATGCGAAAAAGGCCCGGGTGAATCACCCGGGCCTTTCGTTTATGGCATCCAGTCAATCGGCTCTAGGCCGTGCCGGACGAGGTAGGCGTTGGCCTTGGAGAAATGCCGGCATCCCAGGAAGCCGCGGTGCGCGGACAGCGGTGAGGGGTGCGGAGCGCGCAGCACCAGGTGCCGTTTTTCGTCGATGACGGCACCCTTCTTGTGGGCATAAGCCCCCCACAGCATGAACACCACGTGGTCCTTCTCCTCGTTAAGAACGGAGATGACCCTATCCGTGAAGGTCTCCCACCCTTTTCCCTGGTGTGATGCCGCCCTCCCCGCCTCCACCGTCAAGACGCTGTTCAAAAGCAACACCCCCTGCTCAGCCCATGAAGCCAGGTGTCCATGGCTGAATTCCGAAGCGGGGAGACCGAGGTCGCTCTGGATCTCCTTGTATATATTCACAAGAGATGGCGGGATATCGACGCCTTTACGGACCGAGAAACAGAGGCCGTGGGCTTGGTCCGGTCCGTGGTATGGATCCTGCCCGAGGATGACAACTTTTACCCTGTCGAAGGAGGTGGTGTTGAGGGCATTGAAGTACTCACTTCCTTTTGGATAAATGACCTTCCGCTTCAAGATCTCCTGCCTTAGAAAGTCCTTCAAGGCGCACATGTATGGCTTCTCGAACTCTTCCAGAAGATGGGATTTCCAGCTCTCTTCAAGCCGTATCTGTGCTTCGGTCGACATGGCAAAATGCTCCGGATGTTGATGTAACGCAGCAAGAAATTAGCACACCTATCGGCCACGATCCAAGGAAATCTTGCCAAGTACGCGTGCGATAGGACAACGAAGCGTTGTGATGCCCCACCGGTGGCGTTTAGTCACGACGCAACAAACATTGACAGGTTTTAATGCCGGAGTAGACTGGTGGGGTTGCAAAATCGGGGAACCGACTCTCCAAGGAGGAGCAATCAAATGCCACTAGAGTGTGCTGTTCTAGGAAAGGACTTCGCCATAACAGAAACCACCATCCCGGTTATTTCCCCTTATTGGCGCCTGAAGCGGAACGGTCACTGGACACTTTTGTGTCGTTACGATCACGAACGGCCCCGTTACTGCGTCCTGTCTCCCAAGGCTGGTGCCGCCTTGGCACTTATGGACGGGCGTTTAACGGTCAGACACCTGACTATGATCGCACAGTACGCATTCAACCTTGAATCGCAGGAAAAGTCTCAGGAGTTCATCACAAGGATAATTAGTGAAGCGAACCGAGAAGGTGATGCCGTCGTCAACATGACTCCGGAGTTAGAGGCCTACGTAAAACGCATCGACCCCTTTGATTTCGTGGTAAAAGCCTCCAGGTGGAAGGAGCAGCAGCGGCTCGCTTACCCGATCTCGCTCAACGTGATGTTCAGTAACGACTGTCAGCCCAACTGTGCTTACTGCTTTGCAAAGGGGCACTGTGTCCCCGAAGGGAAGTTGTTGTCAACCGAGCGCTGGAAAGAGCTGTTGCGGGAGGCGAAGGGACTTGGCATCGACCAAGTGACGCTTTCCGGTGGCGATCCTCTTTTGAGAAAGGACGCGCTGCAGTTGATCGAGGAAATGATCGCACTTGAGATGCTGTTCACGCTTTCGACGAAGTGCCATATTACCGAGGAAATCGCAGACAGCCTCGTCGCAATCGGCATGACACAACCTGTGAACCAGTACGTACGAGAGATCCAACTCAGCATGGATCCCGATGAGCCTACTGCCGACAGACTGGCAGGCAGCCCAGGGTACTACAACAGGGCCGTACGCAGTATCAGAAACCTTCTCAAGTGGGGGTTCAATCTCAGAGTGAAATCGGTTGTGACCGCATTGACCGCTCCACACGTTTACGAATGGGTTGAGGAGCTTCAGGACATGGGGGTACGCCAGATATCTATCGCGGCCTACAATAGCAGCCTGACAGGCAACACGGACAAGATGTTCCTCGGCACGGAGGGGCGGAATTCCATCCTGGAGCAATGCCGTCAAGCGAGGATCGATTTCCCGGAAATAGATCTCTCCACAGCGGGACTTGAGCAGGGTGAGCGATCCTGGGATAGGTACAGTGAACCTTTAGTGCCACTGCCGGGAGAGGACCAGGGTATCGCGGATAAGATCAGACTCTGCCGTGAGGAAGGGCGCTACGGAGCGCACAGCAGCATGACCATCACACCGGACGGCAAGGTGATGTTGTACGACACGGTGCCAAGAGACGAGATGCTCTTCGTGGGCGATGTGTCAAAGGACTCGATAGCTGAGGTTTGGAACAGCGATGCGCTGCGAAACTTCGCCCATCCGAGGTCGGAGCAGTTCAAGGGCGCGGCCTGTTACAACTGCAAGGATCTGGCGAAGTGCCAAAGTAAGGCTGGGTACTGCTTCCGCGAAGCGTATTTCAAATCAGGAACGGTCTTCGTGCCGCCGGCCGAATGCCCGATGATCCAGGCTGAGGCTTGAACGACGAACGGTCCGCAATGTCAGTTTGGTTGAATGCATAAAAGCGAAAAGCCCCACTGGTAATCCAGTGGGGCTTCTCTATTAAATTCCCTGCGGCGACCTACTCTCCCACACCGTTACCAGTGCAGTACCATCGGCCCTGAGAGGCTTAACTTCCGTGTTCGGGATGGGAACGGGTGTGACCCTCTCGG